>NZ_JBLYZG010000003.1:0-205050 GCF_049310245.1 Endozoicomonas sp. ALB115
GAAAGTTGAGGGTTCTCTTGTGTTTTCAGAAATTATGAGTATGTCAGTTTTCTGGTTGTGGCAGCTGACGTGTATTCATCGGGAGTAGCTGATGGAAGCGTGATGTGGGGATATATCTGCACCGGAGGGAAAATCAACTTTCTTGCCTTCAGTATCTTTAGAATCTTTTCTGAAAAAATCCTTAAAACCTGTGAGTCTTTCGAATAATTCATCGGGTTTTTCAGGTGGCTTTAAACGCTTCTTTTTGGATTGGTCAAAAATACCGCTGGTGTTTGCAGGTAATGCATGGGGTAACTTCAGGTGGCAGACGGCCTCATCAGATGAAATAGCAGCAATGTTTTTACTTATAAGGTCGCGATACTCCCTGGCATAATCAGTTGCCGCCCCAGCTGCTTGAGACAAATGAATGGGAGCCCGAGCGGGGGATATACCTACGCTAAAGGGACCAAAATTGGCTTGCCCGCTTGCAATATCTTGCCCGCTCTCAGTAGGTTGAGGACCTGTACTGAAACAATTAGTAGGATCAGCGCAGAGGCTGATATTATTGAAATCCATTACAACTATCCTGAAAATTAATCGTTATTCTAAAAACCATGACTCTGCATGACGATGCCAGGAGTGTGACATAGCTGGTAGCACACCCAACTTTATTGCGTCCATATCTGCCTTTCCTTATCAGTATTTACGTTGTTAAGGTTATCTGATATCAGATTCTGTATGAAATTCTGAATCATAGATATTTCCACTGATAGTTAGAGCACTAAAGTTCTTAATAGTTTCCCTCTTTTATAAATTTTCATTAAGAGATTACACAGATAAAAAAGGACAGCTCTCAAGAGAACTGGCCTTTCTGTAACATTAGCTGTTAAATCATAGGTTTAGCCACCAAAATCATCCAGCAGGATGTTTTCAGGCTCTACGCCCTATTTCATAAACTGCCCCGAATCTCGCGCACGACCACATGGATGGAGGAAATAGAGCAATCCTGTGAACTTGATACCCGCAAACAACAGCAAGTGTATCAAGGCATGTCTGGTCAGGTGCTGAACTCTCCTTTTCCTGTTTACAATAGTCAATCATATATACACCAAAATGAAACAGGCATTCTTAAATCGTTGAGTGAATACAACATTGTATCTCTGGCAGACTTCAATGCAGAAAACTCTTTTGGAACGGATATTCCTGAGATACCAAAATCAGCTCTTGATAAATATGTGCCCTGAAATTCTGATGATGAAGTCATTAATAATGGGATATCATCAATATCAAATTTCCCCTTTGATCAGCAGGGATGCTTATCGGTTAGTGAGCCTGACCCAATACCTTTCAGGCATTTGTGTCCAGATGGTCAGTTAACTCATCCTCATGCCGTTCTGTTTAACCGACAGGATTTATCACCTGTTACTTTTGTTAACCCAATAAACCTGGACCAAACAAAAAGTGATACGCAAACGATCCCACGGAAAGAAGTTGCTGATAGTTTTCTTTTTAAGCACCAAAGAAAGCGAATGCAAGACGCCGAAAAAAGAAAAATGATAAATCAGCGAAAAAGGGAACGTTATAGAGAAATGATGAAAGATCCTGAAAAAAGAGAGTTGACAAAGCAACGCCAAAGGAACGAATGCAAGACCCCGAAAAAAGAAAACTGAAAAATCAGCGCCAAAAATGGCGGTTTAGAGAAATAATGAATGATCCCGAAAAAAGAAATCTGAGAAATCAGCGCCAAAGGGGGCGAAGGCATGACCTCAAAAAAAGAAAACTGAATGCCAAAGAGTATCCCAGGACAGAGATCACTGTGTTGTATCTGAAACGCGGGCACTCCTTCCCTGAAATAACCTGGTCTTTATTTGTTCAATACATCGCTTTATTGAACCTTGGTTCAAAAGCTGGTTAACCGGGATTTCAATGACCTCAAATCCTGCTTTTTGCAGCAGTGCGATTTTAAGCAGAGTCGAACCATCTCTGGTTTTGAAATCACCACCCACGTAATGTGACGGTCCCTGAACTTCAATCACAATGTTGTGATCTGGCAGTAGCAGGTCAACCGGAGGCAGTGAGTTCAGACTTTGTTCTTCTTCAATCTTCAAAGAGGGAATGCATGATTGCAGTTGATTGCGGACGATGATTTGAGGCTTTGAAATGATTATCTGGTAATGGGGGACCACCGGACACGCTCTCCCAAGCCAACTTGCGGCCATGGTAATGATGGATTGTTCCTCTTCATTGTCTGGAGGGGAGGTATTTTCCAGGCGAGTAAACAGGTCATCCATGTGCGTTTCAAGCACACTATTTTTATTGGCATTGCATTCCAGAGACAACCTGGCACAGCATACCATTACTCCCCAGAGAGACATTGATATCTCTTGATGAGAGAGCTGAGGGTGTTTACTGGTTCGGCAGACAAGGGATTCAAACGTGGATGTAACCACGTTCAACTCCACAAATTCCCCCAGTTTCGCCGTGGCCCACAGCAGATTGGCGAGACCCAGGGCATTAAATTGGTCTTTCTGTGCGTTCACCCGGGGCAACAGCGCGGCCACGGCCTCATTGAGCCCTGGTATCAGCTCCTGTCCATTATCCAACAGTTTCGCCATGGCCCACAGCAGGTTGGCTATGCCTTGGGAGTTAAATTGGTCTTTCTGTGTGTTCACATGGGGCAACAGTGCGGCCACGGCCTCGTTGAACTCCGGTGTCCGCTTATGCCCATTGTCCACCAGTTTCGCCATGGTCCACAGCAGGTTGGCGATATTTTGAGGAATAAATTGGTCATTCTGCGCGCTCACGAGGGGCAACAGTGCGGCCACGGCCTCGTTGAACTCCGGTGTCTGCTCCTGCCCGTTGTCTACCAGTTTCGCCATGGCCCACATCAGGTTGGCGATACCCTGGGCATTGAATTGGTCTTTCTGTGTGTTCACCCGGGGCAATAGCGCAGCCAAGGCCTCTTTGCGTTCTGGTGTCCGCTCCTGCCCGTTGTCCACCAGCTTCGCCAGGGCCCACAGCAGGTTGGTAATACTCTGGGCATTAAACTGGTCATTATGTGCGTTCACGGAGGGCAACAGCGTGGCTTCAGCCTCGTTGAGTTCTGGTGTCCGCTCCTGACCGATGTCCACCAGTTTCGCCATGGCCCACAGCAGGTTGGCGATACCCTGAGCACTAAATTGGCCTTTCTGTGCGCTCACGTAGGGCAAAAGCGCGGCCACGGCATCGTTGAGCCCTGGTGTCCGCTCCTGCCCGTTGTCCACCAGTTTCGCCATAGCCCACAGCAAGTTGGCAATTTCCTGCCGTGTAAAGTGAGCTTTCTGTGCGTTGATGGTGGGCAAAAGCGCGGCCACGGCATCGTTGAGCCCTGGTGTCCGCTCCTGCCCGTTGTCCACCAGTTTTGCCATGGCCCACAGCAGGTTGGCGATATGCTGAGGAATAAATTGGTCTTTCTGTGCGTTTACCAGGGGCAACAGCGCGGCCACGGCATCGTTGAGCCCTGGTGTCCGCTCCTGCCCGTCAGACACCAGTTTCGCCAGGGCCCACAGCAGGTTGGCAATCTGCTGAGGAGTCAATTGGTCTTTCTGTGCGTTCACGTGGGGCAGCAGCACGGCTACGGCCTCATTTAGCTCCGGTGTCTGTTCCTGCCCGTTGTTCACCAGCTTCGCCATGGCCCACAGCAGGTTGGCGATCTGCTGAGGAATAAATTGGTCTTTCTGTGCATTCACGCGGAGCAACAGCCCGGCCACGGCCTCCCTGATATCTGGTGTCTGCTTCTGCCCGTTGTCCACCAGCTTCGCCATGGCCCACAGCAGGTTGGCGATACCCTGTGGTTTAAAGTTGGCTTTCTGTGCGTTCACGAAGGGCAATAGCGCGGCCACAGCCTCGTTGAGTTCTGGTGTTCGCTTCTGTCCGTTGTCCACCAGTTTCGCCAGGGCCCACAGCAGGTTGGCAATTTCCTGTGATTTAAAGTTAGCTGTCTGTGCGTTCACGTTGGGCAACAGTGCGGCCAAAGCTTTGTTGAGTGCTGGTGTCAGCTCCTGCCCGTTTTCCACCAGTTTCGCCAGGGCCCACACCAGGTTGGCGATACCCTGGGCATTGAATTGGTCTTTCTGTGTGTTCACGTGGGGCAATAGCGCGGCCACGGCCTCTTTGAGCCTTGGTGCCCGCTTCTGACCGTTGTTCACCAGTTTCGCCATGGACCACAGCAGGTTGGCGATATCCTGCGCATTAAATTGGTCTTTCTGTACCTTCACGCAGGGCAACAGCGCAGCCACGGCCCCTTTGAGCTCTGGTGTCTGCTCCTGTCCGTTGTCCACCAGTTTTGCCATGGACCACAGCAGGTTGGCGATACCCTGTGGCTTAAAGTTAGCTTTCTGTGCCGTCACGCAGGGCAACAGCGCGGCCACGGCCTCTTTGAGCCTTGGTGCTTGCTCCTGCCCGTTTTCCACCAGTTTCGCCATGGTCCACAGCAGGCTGGAAATTTCCTGTGGTTTGAAGTTAGCTGTCTGTGCGTTCACGAGGGGCAACAGCGCGGCAACGACCCGTTTGATCTCTGATGCCCACTCCTGCCCGTTGTTCTCCAGTTTCACCATGGCCCACAGCAGGTTGGCGATACCCTGAGGTTTAAAGTTAGCTTCCTCTGTCACGTGGGGCAGCAGCGCGGCCACGGCCTCTTTAAACTCTGGTGTTCGCTTCAGCCCGTTGTCCAGCAGTTTCACCATCGCCCACAGTATGTTGGCGATATTCTGAGGAATAAATTGGTCATTCTGTGCGCTCACGTGGGGCAACAGCGCGGTAACAGCCTGTTTGAGCTCTGGTGTCAGCTCCTGCCCATTGTCCACCAGTTTCGCCATGGCCCACACCAGGTTGGCGATTCCACGGGCATCAATATCCCTGGCTTCAGGTTTTTGGTTGCACTTGAATATTACTACATCAAGTAGCGCTGACAATAAGACAGCTTGAGTACGTTTAAAACGCTCATCCATGGGTTTATGAGGGGTAAAAACACCTGCTGAGGTCAATGAATGAAATGTTGTCGTCAGGCTCAGCCAATTCCAGCTCCGCGTTACTGTAAAATTTTGCAGCAGACGTATCAGCTGGCTTTGTTCATCCCGATTTAAAGGTCTTTTAACAACTGACGTGTATTTTTTAATTGAACTGGCGTATCGACCATGATTTCTCCCGTCATAACGATGACCGAAATGATCAGATTTACTCACCAGATCAGCCATTATTTCCTGTTTGATGAGGGCATTAAAATCTTGAGCAGGGTTTACCGAACGGCACTGTAGATGTTGAGAAGAGCGTACACCAGAAGAATGGCAAAATTCATTACCCCCCGTGCGGGGGGGATTATTCCATTGTCTGACTGTGGCATGTCTATATCGCCCATGCCTTGAAGAAGCGGCATGGCCATCCGGTCGGTTGTAATCATTGTTTGATCTTGCACATTTACCACTGATACCACCAGAACTTCTATCCATAATTATATTTCATTAATTCATGAAAATATAAAAAGCAGACTGTTGTGCGGTTCATAAGTTCATTTTGCTGAAGTGTTTATCAGCTACCCTGGCAACGGTCCTGCCACATAGGCAGGTGTCGAATCAGCGTTTTTTTCTTTTTTTCCCAGGCTTGGGACCAAGCGGGTCTGGCAAAAGATCATATTCTTTTTTCAGGTATTCTTGCAGCTGAGTCCGGTGATGATCCTTCGCCCGATTTATCAGGGGAATGTAGTCACCACGGGTTCGGATGTAACCGCCCTCCTGGAGCAATTCCTGAACCAGTTTGATGCTTCCGCCCATGGCAGCTGCCGAGATGAGGGTTTCATGCTTTGTGCTGTTTTTTTCAAAGGTTGCCCCTGCACGGCGCAAGTCATTGACCAACTCGTAGTGACCGGCCGAGGCCGCTGCCCAGATCGGGGTAAGGCTGCCGACACTGTTGGCATTCACATCCGCACCCAGTTCGAGCAAGTACTTGACCAGATTGCGGTCACCGGCCAGGGCCGCAGCAAGAATCGGGGTCCCATAGCCGGTACTGTTGGCATTCAGATCCGCACCCTGTTCGAGCAAGTACTTAACCAGCTCATGGTCTCCAGCTCGGGCCGCAACCCAGATCGGAGTATCGTATCCTGAACTGAATGCATTGACGTTAGCACCCTTTGCAACCAGAAAACTCACAATATCAGGGTGGCCTTTTTTGGCCGCAATCCAGATCGGGGTGTTACGGCCTGTTTTGCAACCGTCAAGGTCAGCACCGTTCTCAACCAGTAATGCCACTATATCAAGGTGTTTCGAACTGGCTGCCAGGTAAAGGGGAATGTTAAAGCTTTTCATAGAGCCGTTGACGTTTACACCGTGTTCAATAAAGTACTTCACTACGTCAATGTGCCCCCCAACGATGGCTGCATCGATCGGGGTGTCGCAGTTTATGCAGATATCTTCACTGACGCCTGCCTGATGCAGGTAACTTACAACGTCAACATGGCCATATTTGGCTGCTTCCATGATCGGTGATGCAAAAAGCTTGTCGGTCCTTGCGCCTTTCTCATGGAGGTAGCGCACCAGCTCAAGATGACCCTCCCCGGCTGCTGCGGCAATGGGACATTCATGTACCTTCCAGTTCATATTGATATCCGCGCCCTGATCAAGCAATGCTTCCACGGCCTCCTTGTTGCCAGTTCGGGCCGCCTCAACCAGTTGCTTGCTCAGCTTTTTCTGTTGCTCGCTCAACGCTTTGGAGGTGGTCAGGGTGGACGACATCATGGGCTCGACAATTTTTTCCGGTACGATCATCTTTCTTGTTTTTTTACCCGTTGCGGGCTGGCTGGAATGTTCAACCGGGTGTGGTGTTTCGCGTTTTGCTGCCGTTTTTTTGCGTTTGTTTTTTTTGTCATTGGCTTGAGCAGGTGCCGGAGATGAAGAGCTGGCAGCAGTAGTGTGTTCACCTCTGATATTCATGGTCTTGAAACCTCTGTTTGTATTTACTTACACAAGACAATCAAATTTTGTTTTTTATCCCGGTCAAGCAAAAAAAAGCCTGTCGCTCGGCAGATCCCAAGGATTTATTGAAGAGTGATCTTTGTTAAGACATAGCTCATGGAGGTAACCCTAATCATAAATCTTGAATCGCTTCAAAAGATAAAACCAAGCCAGTTTCGGCTTCCCTTGTTTTGCGTTAAGAACAAAGACCCCAGCTTTCATTTTGCCTTACTTCTTGAAGACCAGGCTACATAGGGTTTACCGGGTTCGTAATATTTACCTTTTTCCCAAACTCCATCCCATACCTTATAGACCTTGGGCAGCTGGTATTTCATTTCCTCATAATTACTGAACAACTTCAGAAAACGTTCCAGTTCCTCTGTCTTGTAAGTGCGCAAAAGATGGGCTATTGATCTTCCACTTTCAACGGATTCAGCGATGTGCTCTGGTAATGGTTTGTCAGGATGGACTGACAGATGCTCAGGAAAGTAAGCCAGTGTCGCTTGATCATCCAAATATTGCAGTGCCTGATAGAGATGTCCTGTTTCCAGTCCTCTCTCGGATTGAGCCAGTATCCGGGACAACTCAGAAGCAGCAAGACTGAGTTCATTTGCCGATACCCTGAAGTCTACTTTGGTTTTTTTGCCAATATGACTTAGCTCATCCGGTGACAATCCCATGGTAAGACCAATCAAATACCAGTTGTGGCTCAATGGCAAACACCTCAAAAAATCCAGCGTCAGCGGTTTCGAACCGGTCATCTCCGGGTCTGTGCCATCATTGTGCACATCCTGCCAGAAGAGCGGTTTGAGGACGGGAGGCTTTTCAGGACTGGAGACGCAAAACCAGGGATAACGTTTTATTTTTCCAGCGATCAAATCCTCTAATCTCTCAACACAGTTGCTGGACTTAACAGCTTGCGACGAAGCATACGCAACATGTTCCGAAGTAAGTTGGGGCAGACAACGGAATGCTGCATGCAGTAATTTTGTGATATACAGGTAGCCGGGTTCTTTTTTACAAATTCTATAGAGAATTTTCTGGATTATGTGCAGCGGCAACCCAAGTGCACGACCGAAAGATTCAGCATCCACTCCTATCATTCCAAGATCATAGGCATAATGGTGAATCTGATTTCTCAAACTCAAACTGTGTTGTTCAGAAAAATTAAAACGAGGTGGAAACCCTTTCAGGGATTCAATTAACTGGTGTGCAGTATTGATGGCCATAATTTCAGGATTGCTCAATATTTTTACCAGCTCATTTACGGTCATTCGCCCCTCTTTGGTATCCAGAATTTTTTTCAGTAGCAGGGGGGTTGACAGACACTTGTCAACAATAATGGAGCGTTGTCGCAAATCCTTATCCTTCATCAGTTCCGGGTATCCAGCGCAATAAGCCACGGTTGCGGTCGGGACAGAGCGGAGGTATTCATCACCAATGAAGATTTTGTGCAACTTGAAAAAATCCAGTTCATGATTCAGTGCAGCATTGTCGTCAACAGCCCGGACACCGGCAGGCCATTCACCGCAGAACTGTCTTTGATCAACGGCAATACCAAAGATGTCACAGTACCGTGCAACCAGATCGGGCCTTGAGATCCCCCCCAGCATGGTCAGCAATTTGCCATGGGGTATGGTAAGTTTTTCCCGGGCCAGTCCATGCTGCTGTGAATACCAGGACAAATAATCAAATTTTTGTGTTGAGTGCTCAAGGTTGTGTTGTATATTTTTTTTATTGATTTCCGCTATGGGTAAGCCCAGATATATAGCAAACAGAAGGTGATGACAGGGTGTTAGTTCCTGCTTGATTTGCGGCGGCAACTGAGACCAGGAAACAAGATCATCAAGGTGTGGTTCAGGTAATGAGGCAGGTTCAGAAGTGGGTTTTACACTCCTTGCCAATATTGCCATATCTATTACGGTCGATGTCGACTCCGGTCTCATATCTATATCTATCACAGTTGATGCCAACTCCGGGGCTATATCTGTTACGGTTGATCCCGACACCGGGGCTGGGTGGGTAGCTTCGGCAAGAGTGACCGGCTTTCCGTTAAAAGCAAACTCAGGATCTTTAGTGGTTACATCCTTTTTTGGTTGATGAACTTGTGCGAGACAGCCGGGCTTATCAAGTTGGGGAGGCCGTTGATTATTGGTTAAATTGATCATCTTTCAGCTCCTCTGACAGTAATGTTTTAACGTTGCTTTGCTCTGCCCCGGCTAATGGATGGACAGATAAAGACTGATGCAATCAGCAGGCATGAAAACTGGTGGGCAATTGAAGTCTAATAACCAGAACCAGCTGAACAACCATGAATTAAGACAAAAAAAGTGACAAACCGTTCATTAATTGCTCACAGCTCCGGACTTGAAGGTCTCCCTTATCCGGCTCTTCCTATCCAACCGCTGACACAGCCCGGTCTTTCCCTGGCGATAATCCCTGCAAGCCAAAATATCTCTGCTACGCTTCTCTTGCCTTCCCATGGTCATCCACCATTAGTCAGGAGATCTGATGAATACTGCTATTTCGCCAGCCCCTGCCGTCCCTTTCGTTTTAAATAATTCCTGCCCCGTGTGCCAGCAGACATTTGCTGATCAACAAGAAATCACCGTTGCCACTTGTCAGCATCGATATCATGAACAGTGCATCACTCCCTGGCTGAACAACTCTAAAGGGATTGCCCAGCGCAGTGTCGATGTTGTGCAGCAGGTACCTGGCCATGGCAGTGCAGCTGAACCACTGCTTGACCAGGCCGCTGTTCTCGATGCACCCCTGCAATGCTGTCGTTCCGGGGATATGGAGGCGTTGTCTGGCTGGCTGGATCGGGAGCCGATGCTGGCCCGTCAGAGCTTTTACTCAGCATTTTACGGCGGCCATGTCACGCTGCTGCACATTGCTGCCCAGACGGGCAATGAGGCGTGTGTACAGATGCTTGTTAACCATAATTCCAATGTCAATGCCGTCTCCTCTGCCGGCGTGACACCCCTGCACTTTGCCGCAGGATATGGCCACGAGCAGTGTGTCAAAACATTGATCAATAATGGTGCCAATATGAATATCCGGGACAGTATGGGCAGAAGCCCCCTGCACAGTGCTGCCCTGCATGGTCAAGTGACGTGTGTGGAGCGTTTTCTTGAATTCAGGGCGGCTGGCAATGAAATTGACCTGTTTGACACTACCCCCCTGCATCTCGCAGCTATGATGGGGCATGATGCCTGTGTGGCAGCCATACTCTTCACCGGGCGCAGAGAGAAGCACGGTGAGAGGAGTGAGAGGAGTTGGGTGAAGTATGAAGAGAATATAGATGCCACCTGTGATCACCATCATACGGCACTGCACCTTGCCGTTCTTAATGGTCATGGCAAGTGTGCACAAATCCTGCTCGATCATGGTGCCAATGTGAACGCCATTCTGGACAAGGGCAAGACACTCCTGCATGTTCTCACCCGCAGTGGCCCCATCGATTTCTTGCAAGTGCTCCTTGATCAAGGGCTGGATGTCAATGCCAAAGACGACAATGGGCAGACAGCCCTGCACATTGCCGCCCTTGGTGGCGGTGTGAATTTTATGGAACTGTTGCTCAATCGCAATGTCAGCCTGCTTGACGCCAGGGACAACGACGGCTCTACTCCCCTGCACCTGGCAGCCCTGGCTGGCAAGGCCCGGTGCGTGGAATTACTGCTGAACCGGCAGGCAAACGTCAACTGCCGCAACAACAGGAACCTGTCACCCCTGAGCAACGCTGCCCATCAAGGGTATCCAGAGTGTATAAAACTTTTACTGGCTCATGGTGCCGGGTTTCTTGAAGCCAGCACCATCCTTGGCTGGTCGCCACTGCACAGTGCCGCCGACCATGGACACGTTGAATGTGTGGAGCTTTTGCTTGGTGCCGGGCACAACGTCAATGCGGTCAACCGTGACGGTATAACCGCTCTGCACCGGGCCACCCAGACTCCCCAGCGGAATTCTGTGGACATCCTGATCAGGCATGGTGCCAATATCCATGCCCTCACAGAGGGCCACAATACCCCCCTCCATAATACGACCCTGTTCGACAGTGTGGAGTATCTGCAGACCTTGATCAGGCTGGGGGCTGATATCAATGCCAGGACTCTTTATGGCTTGACGCCTCTGCATATTGCTGCCCGGGAAGGGAGTGTGAAATGTATGAAAGTCTTGCTTGAGCATCAGGCGCTGATCATAAGCTCCCAACGCGGTGGGGGATGGACGCCCCAGCATTTTGCCAGCAAACATGGTCACAGCGAATGCCTTCGGTTGCTGTTGATGGACAAAAGGGCGAGCATTAATCCAAAGGATGGGATGGGCCATACCCCCCTGCACATCGCTGCCCAGTTTGGCAGGATTTCCTGTATGACTGTGCTGTTGAATCACAAAGACTCGGTGTATATCAATGCCAGGAGTAATAAGAAATTGAGCCCCTTGCATATAGCCGCACAGTTGGGCCAGTTGGAAAGTGTCGAGCTTCTTTTGGCTTACAAAGCGGATATCAACTTCAAGAATAAACGTGGCCAGACTCCCCTGCACCTGGCCACCATAAGCGATCAGAGGCATTGTGTGCAGGTTCTGGTCGACAACAATGCCGATATCACTACCCTGGATGACAACAACTACTCACCCCTATGCCACGCTGTCCGCCTTGGTTATACCGCATGCATGGAGCTGTTGCTTGATGCGATGGAAAAGACTGGAATTTCCCTCAGTCAGTTGCAGGGAGGGATATCTCTTTTGCATATCGCTGCCCAGTGTGGCCAGATCGACTGTGCCCAGATCCTGGTTAACAAAGGGATAGATGTTAATAACAGGTCGGCTGCAGGCTTTACGCCCCTGCACATGGCCATAAAGAAAGACAAGGTAGAAAGTGCACAATTCCTGCTCTGTAACGGGGCAAATATCCATGCGACCACCAGCACAGACGAGACGGTGCTGCATGTTGCGGTTAAGAGAAATGCCGTTGGGTCTTTGCCCGTCCTGATCGATAGCGGCGCTGATATCCATGCCAGGGATTGCCATGGCCAGACACCCCTGGAACTGGCCAGGAAGAAACAACGTAAGCAGCTGATCTTGATGCTCGAAAAGGCAGAACAATCCCTGGGCCGAAATCCTGACCATGATGAATGGCAATTGTCGTGCATTGCTGATTGCTCGCGCTCCCGGGAATCCGTTGTGGATGAAGTGCTTTCAGGCCATTCCCAACCACAAGGCCATCAGCCGGGTGATTTCTGTCAGTTCTTGTTGACTGAGTGAGCCGATGGTTTTGCCGATTCTGTCTGCTTTTATAGTGGTGATTTTATCAATCATCACTTGAGAGGTTTTGTTGAGCCCGTTTTCTTTACATTCAAACAGGGTGTAGCGGAATAGGGGCACATCCCTCAACTCTCCTGTGATTGGCAAAAGAGTGACCGAAGGGTGTTCTGGAAACAGGTTGGATTGGATGATTAAGGCTGGCCTGGGTTTGCCACAGTCTCCCTTGATTGAGACGGTAACGATGTCGCCGCGCTTCACGCCCAGCCCTCATCGTCGCTGGTTTGTTCAATCCAGTCCATGGTGTCGCGTTCCAGTTTATCGGACTTGAGCATGGCAGATTGTCGCTGACACTCCAGACCGAAGCCCTTGATCCGTGTATCAGGAACCCAGATCTGTAAAGGGCGCAAACCAGCCTGACGCAGTGTTTCTCTGTGACTTTCTACGCGTTCCCGGGTGGTTTTGGGCTGGTTCGTGTTGGTAGACATAACGCCTCCGTGGCTAAGTTTTCATAATGGTGATTATGTTACATGTAACGTAGCAGGCAGGGCATTAATGTCAAGTTACTGAAAAAGACGAACCACCGAAACGTCCGGATCACGGCTGGCACCGGCATCCCTCAGAGCCTGCAGATACTCATCCCACATCGTTTCTTTGTTATGACACAGCTCATGGAGGTAACCCCAGTCATAAATCCCACTGTTATGCCCATCATCAAACACCAGCTTGATGGCGTATTGGCCAACCATTTCCACGCCGGTGATGGCCACATTCAGTTTACCGGTCTGCAAAACAGGGTTGCCATGACCACGAACCTCGGCAGAAGGGCTTAATACCCGGAGAAACTCCGCTTCCAGCTGGAACGTGTCATGACCAAACTGAATCTCCAGGGTTTTGGAGCGTTTATGCAGTTTAATGGCGGAAGGAATTGGGGTAGTCATTTCGGGCGGGGGTTCCACTCATATAAAAGAGTAAGAGAGTGAAAGGAGTGACCAACTGACCACTCCCTATCCAACATCAGAGAATATAACGACTCAGGTCTTCATCCTGAACCAGTTCACCCAGGTGTTTATCAACATAAGCCGCATCAATCTTCAGTGGCGCGCCATCCTGGGCAGAGGCCAGATCTGCTGCACCAAAGGACACTTCTTCCAGCAGACGTTCCATCACTGTATGCAGACGGCGGGCACCGATATTCTCAGTACGCTCATTCACCTGCCAGGAAACCTCTGCCAGGCGGCGAATGGCATCCTCGGCAAACTCGATATTGAGAGACTCTGTGGCCATCAGCGCCTGGTATTGTTCCGTCAGAGATGCATCCGGCTCGGTCAGAATGCGCATAAAGTCTTCAGAAGAGAGCGCTTTCAGTTCAACACGGATGGGCAGACGTCCTTGCAGCTCCGGAATCAGATCAGAAGGCTTGGCCAGGTGGAACGCACCGGAGGCAATAAACAGAATGTGATCTGTCTTCACCATGCCGTATTTGGTAGAAACGGTACAACCTTCGATTAATGGCAGCAGGTCACGCTGCACACCTTCACGGGAGACATCGGCATTGGAAGCCGCGGAGCGCCTGGCCACTTTGTCAATTTCGTCAATAAAGACGATACCGTTCTGCTCAACAGCGTCAACCGCCTTGGTCTTGAGCTCGTCTTCATTAACCAGCTTGGCCGCTTCCTCTTCCTGAACCAGACGCATGGCATCCTTGACTTTCAGCTTCCGCTTTTTGGATTTGCCGGTATTCAGGTTCGAGAACATGTTCTGCAGCTGGCTGGTCATCTCTTCCATGCCCGGAGGAGCCATGATTTCAACACCCATGGCCGCTTCACGCACATCAATCTCAATCTCTTTATCGTCCAGGTCACCTTCACGGAGTTTTTTGCGGAACACCTGACGGGTTGAGTTGTCCTGAGGCTGAGACGACTCTTCACCAAAAGAACGGGGAGGCGGCAGCAGGGCATCCAGAATGCGCTCTTCAGCGGCATCCAGCGCACGGTGACGAACGCGCTCCATCTCCATCTCACGGAGCATTTTGATGGCAGCATCCATCAGGTCACGGACAATGGACTCGACATCGCGGCCCACATAACCCACTTCGGTAAACTTGGTGGCTTCCACCTTGATAAACGGTGCATTGGCCAGTTTGGCCAGACGCCGGGCAATCTCGGTTTTACCAACGCCGGTGGGGCCGATCATCAAAATATTTTTCGGGCTGATCTCGTTACGCAGATCTTCATTCAACTGCATTCTGCGCCAGCGGTTCCGAAGGGCAATCGCTACAGCGCGTTTGGCCTCGTCCTGGCCAATAATATGTTTGTCCAGCTCATGGACAATTTCACGGGGTGTCATATCTGACATATCAGAAACTCGTTAGATCGCTATTGTTTCAAGCTGCAGGAAGCTCTTCGATGACTTGGTTTGAGTTGGTGTAGACACAGATATCTGCGGCGATACCCAGACTCTTTTCAACGATATCCCGGGCACCCATTTCTGTGTTATGAAACAGTGCCTTGGCAGCTGCCTGGGCATAAAAACCACCGGAACCGATGGCCAGGATGCCATCTTCCGTCTCCATGACATCGCCATTACCGGTGATGATCAGGGAGGCCGTGGCATCAGCAACAATCAGCATGGCTTCCAGACGTTGCAGGGCCCGCTCGGTTCGCCACTCTTTGGCCAGCTCAACCGCTGATTTGGTCAGTCGTCCCTGGTGTTTTTCCAGCTGGGCTTCAAAACGCTCAAACAGGGTGAAGGCATCAGCGGTACCACCGGCAAACCCGGCAATCACTTTACCTTTATACAGTCGGCGTACTTTGTGGGCGTTGCCCTTGATTACGGCATCACCCAGCGAAACCTGGCCATCACCACCGATCACCACACTGCCGCCACGACGTACCGACAGAATAGTTGTGCCACGATACTGTTCCAAGGCTCGCTCCTTAATAAAAAACGGATAACAGGGCCTTATATGGGGCAGGGAAATAAATTATCAAGAGGGGCGGAAGAGAAAACCCGCCCGCAATGGTGCTTTTTCTATTTCAACTGTAACAAAAGACTATCAATGTTTTTGCTGGCCAGCACTTCCTGGGCATTGTGCAGTGAGGCCCGGTCGGCAAATGGTCCCAGCTGCACCCGATGCCAGGTTTCCCCTGTGCCAACACTGACTTTCTCGACTTTGGGACTCAAACCTTCCAGCAGCAATTGCACCCTGAGTCGCTCGGCATCCTTGTCGCTGCGGAAGGAACCGGCCTGCAGCAGATATTTTTTAGCGCTGGCGGCCGGTTTCTGATCCGGCTTACTCTCTGGTTTTCTGGCAGAGACTGGTTCCGGTTTCAGTTCCGGCTCCGCAATGGATACCGTCACTTCCGACTCAGGCAGCAGGGTATAAAAATCAAACACCGGCTGATTATCTTTTTTCTGTTCATCCCCGGACGATGACTGGACCTGCCCGGCGACGCTGCGCACATCTTTGGCAGAGGGCGTCAGCCCTGCCAGAAAAGCAGCAAACACACCAATAACCAGACCTGCCAGCAACCAGGCCCAGTTGGGCAGAGACACACCGGCAGATTTACCGGCATTGGTCGATTTACTGGCTCCCCGCCTGCTATTGTTTGATCTGGATGTCATATCTCTCAACTTATCTATTGTCAGGTCTGTGTTTGTCCGGCTGTTTATGAACACACCCGGATAAAGATACCATTATCTCCAGCCTTACTGGTATAAGTTCAAGCACAGCGATTGCTTCTATTGAGACACATGGCCTTTTTCGATAGCATTCCCGCCATTTAAATTCCAGCGAGTTTTAACCAAGGACTCATGCATGAATATTCTCAAGCTGCTTGAAGACAAAGTCATCAAAGCGCTTATTGCTGCGGGTGCTCCAGAGGGGACCCCGGCCATGGTTCGTCCCGGCGCACGGGCGAACTTTGGTGATTACCAGTGCAACGCCGTGATGGCTGCGGCCAAAAAAATGGGGATGAACCCACGGGAACTGGCACAAAAAGTGATCGACAATCTGGATCTTGATGGCATTGCCAGCAAGGTTGACATTGCCGGACCCGGTTTCATCAACATTCATCTCGCCCCCCAGTGGCTGGCCAGCAGTCTTCAGTCTGCCGTCCACGATCCCCGGGCTGGAGTTGCACAGACCGACAACAGGCAAACCGTGGTGGTTGATTACTCAGCGCCGAACGTTGCCAAAGAGATGCACGTTGGCCACCTGCGCTCCACCATTATCGGTGACTCAACCGCCAGAACCCTGGAGTTTCTCGGACACAAGGTAATCCGCCAGAACCACCTGGGGGACTGGGGTACGCAATTTGGCATGCTGATCGCCCACCTGGAAGAACTGGAGAAAGAGAACCAGGAAGCCATGAGCATGGAGCTTTCTGACCTGGAAACGTTCTATCGCGAAGCCAAGAAGCATTTTGATGACAACCCGGACTTCGCCACCCGCGCCAGAAGCTATGTGGTTCGCCTGCAGGCCGGCGACGAGTACTGCCTGAAACTGTGGAAAAAACTGGTGGATACCACCCTGTCACACAACCAGGATACCTACGACCGCCTGAATGTCTCACTGACCACTGCTGATGTGATGGGGGAAAGCGCCTATAACGACAGCCTGCCCGTGATCATTCAGCTGCTGGATGAACAGGGACTGTTGAGCGAAGACAGCGGTGCCAGGGTTGTCTTTCTGGATGAGTTCAAAAACAAGGATGGCGACCCAATGGGCGTCATCGTCGAGAAGTCCGGAGGTGGTTTCCTTTACACGACCACCGACCTGGCGGCGATCCGTCACCGCTGCCATACCCTGAACGCCGATCGCGTTCTCTATTACGTAGATGCACGCCAGGGACAGCATTTCGACCAGGTATTCACCATTGCCCGCAAGGCAGGATTTGCGTCTGACCACGCGTCACTGGAACACCACGCCTTTGGCATGATGCTGGGCAAAGATAGCAAACCGTTCAAGACCCGAGCCGGCACCACCATCAAGCTGGCAGACCTTCTGGACGAGGCGGAAGAACGCGCAGCCGCCCTGATTGCCAGCAAATCCGGCGACCTTTCAGAAGAGCAGAAGGTAAATGTGATCCGCTCTGTGGCCATTGGCTCGGTAAAATATGCGGACCTTTCCAAAAACCGGACCAGCGACTATGTTTTTGACTGGGATAACATGCTGGCCTTTGAGGGCAATACCGCACCTTACCTGCTCTATGCCTACACCCGGATCATGAGCATCTTCCGCAAGGCCGGTATCAGCGAGTCTGACCTCACTGGTGATATCCTGATTGAGAACGATGCTGAACGGGAGCTGGCCCTGCTGCTGTGCCGCTTCAGCGAAACCATTGAATCCGTTGCCAGAGAAGGCCTGCCACATCAGCTGTGCGCCTATCTGTACGACATCTCCGGTGCCTTTATGAAATTCTATGAAGCATGCCCGGTGAACAAGGAAGGCGTTTCTGAAGACCTGCGTAACAGCCGCCTGCAGATCTGCGCCCTGACCGCCAGAACCCTGAAGCTGGGTCTTGGCCTGCTGGGCATTGAAACCGTCGAGCAGATGTAATAATACCCGCCTGACACCCAATGTCAGGCCCTCTATCGCCTTATTTGCAATTATTTTGCCCAATTAGCCAACATTGGCGGAACTTTTCCGAAACCTCATAGTCTAGAACAATAGTTCAAAAGAATTTTAATAAGGAGGTTAACCATGATTGGTTCTGCCATACCAGGTGGAATAGCCCGATTAACCAAGAGGTTTATCAGTTATTCCGAGCCCGTGTCTCGACCTTTAGCCATGTTCGTAGCTGGACGTATTGGCGGAGGTATAACTGTACAGTTTGGCCCCAGGGCTGTTAAAGCTGTTGTCGACTATACAGTTACTGGCTATTTTGCAAAGCAGCTTTGCTGTCTAACAGCAAATGCGTTTTTTGGCCCATACTATTACCCTGCCGGCCAGGTGATATTTTCCGGCCTTGCAGCAGTAAGCCCGGGGCCTGTAGCGATTGCCGATAAAATTACTCCATACTTCTACCATCAGCGTTATCTGGCCGAGCTTGACAAAAGCGACTTTGACCCGACGCGATTGGAAGCTGAAGATGTGGAACTTGAAGGAGTGGAAGAGGGCTATGTAAATTACACCTACGAGCCACTCCCTGTTGATGAGTCTACTTACTGTTTCTTCAACAAGGAAGATGCTGAAGGCATGCCACCCTTGCTTCCCCTCAATGGCAAGCCTGAGTTTGAAATGGAGGTATTCAAAACGGTCGAAACAGATGCTGCCGAGGATGATAATGCTGCACTGTAGCCAAAATATGGATCATCAGCCTATTACCAGGCTTGATGATCCATTCCGTTTTTCGGTATTTGACGCTAAGACTCCAGCAGAAACGTCACCGGCCCATCATTGAGCAGAGAGACTTTCATATCTGCACCAAAGCGGCCGGTGGCAACATTGTGATGCAGAGCTTCAGCCCGCTCAACAAAGTAGTGATATAGCTTTTCTCCCTGCTCAGGAGAGGCCCCGGCGCTGAAACCCGGGCGCAATCCTTTACGGGTATCCGCAACCAGAGTGAACTGGGAAACAATAAGCAGGCCGCCCCTCACATCGCGCAAACCAAGGTTCATCCTGCCCTGATCATCACTGAAAATTCGATATTTCAACACTTTTTCCAGCAGTTTATCCGCCAGAGCCAGGTCATCTCCTTTTTCGACACCCAGCAACAGAAGAATGCCGGAACCGATTTCTCCGACCGTTTCCCCATCTACCACCACGCTGGCATGACTGACCCGCTGAATCAAACCTTTCATCGATGCATCTCGAGTTGTTTTTCCAATACGCTCTGCTTTTATGGAGCCAATCTTCGGGCAAAATCATCCGTTGCCCTAACCAGTGCATCCACAATACCCGGCTCACAGGAAGCGTGACCCGCATCCCGGATAATCTGCAAATCTGCCTGCGACCAGTGATCCACAAGCGCCTGCGCATTATCCAGCGGACAGATCATGTCATAACGCCCATGCACGATCACGCCGGGAATGGCTGATATCAGATTCATCTTCTCTATAATCTGATTCGGGTTAATGAAGGACTTATGTTTAAAGTAATGACACTCTATCCGCGAAAGAGATAAGGCCAGGTGTGGATCAGCAAAATGATCCACCAGTTCATGGTTGGGTCGCAGGGTTGCCGTATTACCCTCCCACAAAGACCAGTGCTTGGCAGCATTCATTCTGGCCAGTTCATCCTCGCCAAACAGCCGCTGATAGTAAGCTTCCAGAAGATCGCCTCGTTCACCTTCCGGTATCAGCTCAAGGAAGTGTGCCCAATGATCCGGAAATACTCTGCTGGCTCCCTCTTTATAAAGCCAGTCAAGATCCTGTTGCCGGGAAAGAAAAACTCCCCTGAGAACCAGTCCTGACACACGCTTCGGGTGCGCCTGGGCATACAGCAACGAAAGTGTTGAGCCCCAGGAGCCGCCAAATACCAGCCACCGCTCAACTCCCAGGTTTTCACGAATCAACTCCATGTCTTCAATCAGTGCAGTGGTATTATTGTGCTCCAGTTCAGCATGGGGTCTGGAGCGGCCACTCCCCCTCTGATCAAAAAGAATAATCCGATACTTTTCCGGATCAAAAAAACGGCGATCCTGCTCTGTACAACCGGCACCCGGTCCACCATGCACGAAAAGAACCGGTAGCCCATCCTGAGAACCACACTCTTCAATGTATATCTCATGAATATCATCAACTTGCAGGTGCCGGTTAGCGTAGGGTTTGATGGCAGGATACAGGGTGCGCATGGAAAATCCTTTCAGGAAAACACCAGAACAATGCTTAACCTTAACCTTAAACGGTTATTGCGGCAAAGGGCACGTCGTCACTTTTAAAAACATCACTTGAACTAATTCGGCGGCAACCTGTCTGAGACTTAGAACATAAACATCCTCTACTGATAACACCACGCCATTCAGCTACGTACACCGACCTCTCTGGAGAGGGTAATAAAACAGCAACAGCCCGAAGAATATGAAATACCAACCTGGAAAAGTAATTAAAACAATTGTGGTCTTTTTGATCATCCTAATGGCAATTCCCGCCAGAGCATCCCGGTACTTCTCTGATGATGATCAAATAATGATTCAGCAATGGGTAGCCAGGACGGGCTTTAAGATTTACTCAACCAATCCTGAAACCCAACAGAATGATCGCAGGCAATATACCCTGACGGCTTTACAAGCCCTGCATACCTGTCGACCCGAACAATTTTATCGCTATCTTTCACAACTGCTTATTTCGGCAGGCAGAACGGCAGATGGTGAGCTGCACCAACTGCTTCAGCCAGCATTGAATCTAAATAAAAAAGAGAAAAACGTCTTTGAAACGTTCATCCTTGAGCAGAGCAAAGATGACCTTGCGGCCTGGTTAAGCCATCACACGGAACTGGATAAGCATCTCGCCCGTGATGACGAACTCTATAACAACCTGTTTGAACTATTAACCAGAACCACCATTAGCAACACCAGGGTTTGCCCAGAAATGTTAATGCTGGAGAACTTCAAGGGGGTTAAGGAGAAGCGGCATGCGGTTTTGCAATGCATCGCCCTGTCAGCGAATCTGTATATTGTTGATATCGATATCAGCCACAACCGAATAGCCACCAGCAAAATACTGGGTACAGGGCCCGTCAGCACCGATCTGACGTCCTCGCCAGCAGTGGTTCTGGACAATAGTGAAGACCTGTTTGCAACCATTCCTGAACTCTACGACAACCCGCACATCAACCCGGTCATATTACTCACCTCACCGTTGGAATACGGTTTTCTGGTCTCTCACCGACTGAGCCAGAAAAGCAACAGGCCCCCGGTATCTCCCCTGACAACGGCCGACATTGAACAAATGCGACAGCGCTACAAGGCAGATAAAAACAAACGGGTTAAACATGAAAAGAAAAGACACTTTTTAGCGGAGGGAAAACGTAACCCTCACTTTCTGGAAGGCTGGATAGCATCACCGGGTTATACCTTTGTGGCATGCCTTGTTATTGCAGCAATTATAACTCAGCTAACGACCACGGTCCCATACCCCGGCAACCCCTGGTTAGGGCCATAAAAAAACCCCACACTAAGTGGGGCTTTGCATACAGTATTTCAGTTATTCGCCAGTATTACTTCGAACGACTTGCGCGCTTACGCTCATGTTCCTTCAGGAACTTTTTGCGAATACGGATGTAGTTGGGCGTCACCTCAACCAGCTCATCATCATCAATAAACTCCAGAGCCTGCTCCAGAGAGTGACGAACCGGTGGCGTCAGAATGATATTCTCATCGGTACCCGCGGCACGAACGTTAGTCAGCTGTTTGGCTTTGGTTGGGTTTACCGTCAAATCATTATCGCGACTGTGCAGACCGATAATCTGGCCTTCATAGACATCAACGTTAGGGTTAATGAACAGACGGCCACGCTCCTGCAAGCTGAACAACGCATAGGCCAACACCTTGCCATTCACCATGGAGATAAGAACACCGTTGTTGCGCTGGCCGACTTCCCCACCCTTGACTTCACCATAATGATCAAAAATGGAGGTCAGGATACCGCTGCCTGACGTTATGGTCAGGAACTGGGAACGGAAACCGATCAAGCCACGAGCCGGCATAATGAAGTCAAGACGCACACGTCCTTTACCATCCGGTACCATATCCTTCAGTTCAGCACGACGCAGGCCAAGCTCTTCCATGACTGGTCCCTGGTGCTGTTCTTCAATGTCCACCACCACGTGCTCAAAGGGCTCCTGCTTAACGCCGTCAATTTCCTTGACCACTACCTGTGGACGGGAAACCGCCAGCTCAAACCCTTCCCGACGCATGGTTTCAATCAGAACAGACAGGTGCAGTTCACCACGGCCAGACACCTTGAACTTATCCGCATCATCGCCCTGCTCAACACGCAACGCTACGTTGGAGATCAGTTCGCGATCAAGACGCTCACGGATATTACGGGAGGTAACGAATTTGCCATCCTGACCAGCAAACGGAGAGTCATTCACCTGGAAGGTCATGCTGACTGTTGGCTCATCAACCGTCAGCGGTGGCAGCATTTCCGGACGTTCAGGATCACAGATCGTGTCAGAAATGTTCAGCTTATCAATACCGGTAATACAGACAATGTCACCGGCACGGGCTTTGGCCACTTCAACACGCTCAAGCCCCAGATGCCCCATGACCTGCTGCACTTTGGCCTTACGCTGCTTGTTGTCACGATCCACCAGCACAATCTGCTGACCAGGCTTCAGTACACCACGGGTAATACGGCCAATACCGATAACACCAACATAGCTGTTGTAATCCAGGGCACTGATCTGCATCTGTAAAGGACCGTCAACATTGACCGGTGGCGCAGGCACACGCTCAGTAATCATCTCAAACAGCGGTGTCATATCTTCAGCCAGATTGTCCGGGTCATGACCGGCAACACCGTTCAGTGCGGAGGCGTAAATCACCGGGAAGTCCAGCTGCTCATCCGTAGCGCCCAGACGATCAAACAGATCAAATACCTGATCCATAACCCAGTCAGGGCGAGCACCCGGACGATCAACCTTGTTGATAACCACAATCGGTCTCAGGCCCTGCTCAAAGGCCTTCTGGGTAACAAAGCGGGTCTGTGGCATCGGACCATCAACGGCATCCACCAGCAGCAGAACCGAGTCAACCATGGAGAGCACCCGCTCAACTTCACCACCGAAGTCAGCGTGTCCCGGGGTATCAACGATATTGATATGGAAATCTTGCCACTCAATCGCGGTGTTCTTGGCCAGGATGGTAATACCACGCTCTTTTTCCTGGTCATTGGAGTCCATGATACGCTCAGCGCCCTGGTCCTTACGACCCAGAGTACCTGACTGCTGCAGCAGCTTATCCACCAGCGTAGTCTTGCCGTGGTCTACGTGGGCGATAATGGCAACGTTTCTTAACTTATTAATTTCCAAAACTTATTCCGCCTTTCAAAATCTTTAAATTTTTTTCGTACACATATTTGTACACACTTTTAAATCTGTCTGCTCCAGGAGGCCGAGCAACTAAAATGGCGGCAATCCTACCACTCCGCCACTCATACGCAAGTTTTATACACCCTTATATCTGCCCGCCTTACCGGCATTTAAGTGCACGGGTATACGTATATGACCAGATATAACCGAGTTACCACGTTGACATTGCGACGGAAACCAGCCGAAGGGATTTGCTAACGCTCAAAGCCATAAAGTCGTTGATCGTGAGATGCCTGATCCGTTTCCTATACTTCAGGAGATACCCAACAGCGCACATGGATGAAGCCAATGAGTAAGGTCGATGAGAGCACCCCAAGTCAGCCAGCCATCCCACCAAACAACAACAATCCTAAGAAGACTCAAAACACCAGTACAGGCCGAATTTCCCAAATAGCAGATGCTGAGCCAACAATTGGCAAAGCTGGACATGCATTATCCAATGAGCGGACAGATTTTGGTCTGGAGAAACGCCAAATCACCCTGTCTTCACCCCATAAGATCACTGACCTCAAACAGAATAAACAAGAGAAGGATCAGCTTATAATTCTCGAGGAGAAAATCCAGACCTCAACTAAAAAGCTCACCGACACGACCCACAATAGTTCAGAGCAGTGTCAGCAAATCAAGGCCCTCATCAACGCCTATATGGATGAACTCGAGATGCTGGACGATCCACCCTGCACGACCCGGCAACTGGCTTTGTTTCGAGACTACCTGCAAGAGCAATTGGTTCTCATGCCCAATGTCTACAAAGGCATTCTCCTCTCCAGCCCAAATACCAACAAGCGCTTTCTCAGTGAAATGGCGACCAAAATCAACGATAAGATTATTGCTACTATGCAGGCTCCAGACCATATTTTTGAGGATCTGGCCATACCGGCTGAGATTGAAAGAGAGGTGCGAATCCCCAGTGACAGTTGCCATGAAAGCGATATGCTCGCCATGAAAGCCGATTTAGATATACAAGGTCAACTTGTCATCCCCAACCAGATCGGTGTCGATTTGATCAGAAACACTGTACGTATTCACAACAACAATGGAGTCAACTTTGACAATAGTGCTCTATGCGCTGAATACCGCCATAAGATGGATCATAATGAGACGGATGCCGCCAACGAAGTTCGTCAGGCGTTAGAAGGCAAGATTATCAGTAGCCTTGATGGGCTACCGATCGAAACAAAGATGCAGATACTCAGCCACATCAACCAGACCGAGCTTAATCATATGCTCTACTGTCTCCAGGGTACTCTGTTTAACATGATGCCCGATTGGGGGCTGCTAACCCAACAAAACCCAGAGCTGGCTATCGATGTGATACGTAACGACAACAGCACTGACATCACCTACCGCATGAACGCTATTCCAACCCTTGCGGGGGGGGCAGGAACTACTGATGGAGAGCCTCTCAAATATGACAGTCAATCTCGCATCTCGCTCAGTCGTACTGCCACTATCGATAATGATGGCCATGTTGATTATGGAAAAATTGAGGTGCGGTTCTATCTCCATAAGGTGAAAGAGGAATCCAGTGCCAAGTCTTGAATCTTGCATGTGCTCCAAAAGGGAAACCAGCAAAAAGAAAGACCCTGGCTTTCCCACTTGAACTTCCCCGCCAGACTTTCGCAGGACTGAACTTAAACCTTTCAGCTCAAACAACTTCCATCAGGCAAACGCTCCAACCACTCCTGACCACTAATGGGCAACTAAACCGGGACAACACTTCGCAATCTCTTCCGGAAACTTCTCTGCGCTTGCCCTGCACCTCGAGCATTTTCATTGTGCAGGGTGACGCAAAAATTCAGATTACAAACCCTCAACACCATCTATGCTGGTCATGAGAATTTGTGGAGACCCTGTTCTTTAAAGGGAGCAAAGACTGCCGATGCAAAACATTGATAGTTTCGCTCGCAACGGGATGAGCTGGGGAAGCCTGCATACTATGGCCAAAAAAATTACCACAAATACACCAACTCAATATCCAGCTCAAGAAAATAAACCCAGGCCGGCCAACGATAACACTCGAGGGGTGTTTGCCAATACCCGGCAGGTTTCCCCGATCACTGAGCGCAGTGATACCCATATTGGCAAGGGTGTTAACAGTGACAGAACTGCGAGCCGACTGGATAAAGATTCACAAAAAAGCCTCAGTAACTCATTGATCACTCTGGCTGACCCTGTGCAGGAACATACTTCCCGGGACAAAGTAATCACCGGCCTGCAACGGGTTGCAGCACACTCCCTCCAGGGCATCCCCTATGATCTTCTGAGCCAGCTGAAAGAGGCCGCTGATCACCGCGGTGCAGCACTGTTTACCCGACCTGTGGAGCCAGTCTGTCGCACCTTGATTGATGAAGGGTGGCCCACCAAACATTTCAGAATCAAGGCAAAAAGCAGTAACTGGGGGGCTCAGGCAGGTACCATTCCGGTGCTTCAGCAGTACAGCAAACTGGCCCTGGACAGGGACAGTAAAATAGAAAAATACAGCAAGCAGGCAGAAAAGTGCCTGAAAGGGGTAGATCGCCACGGCAATCCGTACGCCGAGGCTGTGCCATTAAGAATCAGCCAGAACCGCCTTGAGGAGCTTGAACGCAATGGCTATCTGTATCAGCGAAATGAGCAGGTCAATGAACACGGTGATCCGTGTCTCTATTTCAAGACACGGGCCTGCAATCGCAGTGACGGGCCTGAACATACCCAGCTATTGATAAGAGAACCCGATGGCCAATGGGCTGTGTACGACGCTGATCATATATCCCCAGCACCTGTTATGGTGATTGCGCAGCCGGCAACAGAGCCAGGCGACACGGCACAGCCCATGACCGCAGATATTGATCCACTGATGGAGGTTTTTCCCCTGGAGAAACTGGATCTGGAGCGTTTAGACCGATTACCCATACCTTTAGTCTCAGACCAGGTTGTCACCCGGCAGGTTGACAAGTATCGAGCGAGACTGAAGAAATCCTTTGCTGCCGGGGAAATATCCAAAGAGGTGTTGCAGGAGAAACTGGCTGGCTATGATCAGTTGGAAAAAAAACTGCAGAACGATTTTTATTCGGTAAAAGATGAATCCGGGCAAACCCTCTTCAGGGAGGACTCGGATATGGGCAATGTGTCAAACCGAACCCGGAATATGGTTAGCTATTACGAACGGGCATTGGGCAGAAAACACCGGGTTATTCACCATAATGTTGATGTTCACAGTCTGGCCACTGATGAGCAGGCCAATTATCCCATTACCGCTTTTCTGCCAGCCTCATTAAATATGGCAGAAGGGATTTGCATGATTTTCAATGAGGAGCAGTTTCACTCTGTGCTGGGTGAGCTGATGAATCGAGGTTATGCAGTCCAGCAAAATCCACTCTGGAAAACCCGTCCGAAAAATCACAATTTTCTCAATGCCAAGGCCCGTGTGGCAGCCAGTATGAAAGCTTCGTTAATCGACCCTGAAGAGTTTGTCAGGGGTCTTGAGCAAATGGCCCGGGCAGATGATCTCGATGAAGATTACCGGGCAGCGCTGATCTCTGAACAGGAGGACTATCTGAAAGGTGACGCTCATGAGCGCCGTGATTCCGCTATCAGCTTCAATAGCAGTCTCGACTCCGTTGACCAGGGATCAGAGGGGGACTCATCAACAGCGGATCTTTCCGATTTCAGCGACAGTGATTCTGAAGATGATGATTCCGGCTTTGGTCCTTAGGACCTGCACCTCCCGGCGATCACTGCGGCCAGAGCAGGCTGAACTCAGGCAACCTTGAAGCCTTGCGGTCAAAGGTCAGGGTTGTTACACATTGTTGTTTGTTATGATGCCCGATCATGGCATCCGCAAAATCATAACCCTGTTGATAATCATCAAGAGCTTTCAGGGTTTCCGGACAATGATCAGTTACGCACTTTTGCAGGTGCAAAACAGCTCTGAGTTTCTGACATTGCTGTTCGGGGTCTACCCTGTAAAAATGACTGAGCACCCACACAGTTTCTATCAACACCAGAGGGCTGATGTAAAACTTCTGGCAACCGGTGAGGAAGTTGAGAACCTGTTGATACTGAGGCTCGTCATCTCGAACCAGATAGCGAATAAGGATATTCGTGTCAATACCGTCCATTACTACTTGCCTTTGTGCTGGTCATGTTGATTGATCCAGGTTTCAGAAGCACCCGCCTTAATGGCTTTTTCCATATCGTCCAGCGATGCCCTGCGACCATTGGTGTGCTGGGCCAGGCAACCACCAAGGGCTTCAATATCGTCAGACATGGGGGTCAGGATGATGACTCCGTCTTTTTCTTGAAAGAGCACTTTATCACCGGGTTGCAACTGATATTTTTCCCGAATAGCACTGGGAATGGTGACCTGCCCTTTGCTGGTGATTGAGCTGGTTGACATGGCTGAGGTCTCTGGTTCGAGTATTACAAAAGGTAATACCTGATCAGCAGCTTGTCAAAACGGACGGGTTAAGTCGTACATTCCGGTTTTAAGCCCGTCCTTTTTCCGCAACCGAATAAGCAAACCTGCTATTTTTCCTGAAGCGCTTCCGCAAACGCCTGGTAAAAAGGCTTTTTAAATGGCTGATATCGCTGTTATGCTCGCCGGTTCATTTTTATTTTAATGAAAATGCCGCCAGAACGTGCTTCCCAGCCAGACTTTTCTTTTAATCGGAAGCGGCACTTACGCTCATGGCAACGTCTGTCCAGAGCCGGAAATGATCCTATACCATGTCAGAACAGAACCCTAATCCTGGCAGTCTGCAGATTTACCTTCGACTGCTGACTTACGTAAAACCCTACACAGGCTATTTTGCCCTGAGTCTCCTTGGCCTGGCTATCTTTGCCCTGACCCAGCCCGGTTTCGCCAAGCTGCTTGAATACTTTGTCCAGGCGCTGGAAGGCGAAGAGGTCACCCTGCTGCAGAACCAGACATGGCTGCCCAACTCAGCCATTTCATCACTCTGGCTGATCCCGTCACTGATGGTCATTATCGCCATCGTTCGGGGCATCGGCTCTTATCTGGGTAATTACTACATCTCCAAGGTCGCGAACTTTGTTATCCATGACCTGAGAACCGAGATGTTCGAACGCATGATCAACCTGCCCAATGCATTCTTTGATAACAACAACTCCGGCCACCTGATTGCCCGTATTACCTATAACGTCAGCCTGGTGACTGCCGCGGCTACCGATGCCATTCGTGTTGCCGTCCGGGAAGGCCTGACCGTTGTCTTCCTGCTCAGTTTCCTGTTTTACACCAGCTGGAAGATGACCCTGATCTTTATTGCCGCACTGCCAATCATCGCCATGGTGGTTGCCTATGCCAGCAAACGTTTCCGCAGGATCAGCAGAAATATGCAAAATTCCATGGGAGACCTGACCCATGTCACCTCGGAAACCATTAATGGCTATCGGGAGGTCAGGGGGTTTGGTGGTGAAGGTTATGAATGTGATCGCTTCCGGTCTTCCAGTGCCGCCAATACCCGCCAGAACCTTAAGCTGGCCAAAGCGGGCTCCGTCCATACGCCGGTTCTGCAATTTATTGTCTCCATAGCCCTTGCCCTTTTGCTGTTTATGGTTCTGTTTGTCAAAGGTGACTCAACTACAGCAATCCTGGTGGGTTATGTAACAGCGGCCGCCCTGCTGCCCAAGCCGATCCGCCAGCTCAGCGAAGTGAACGCCAGTATCCAGAAGGGCATCGCGGCGGCAGAAAGTATTTTCGCCATGGTGGATGAAACACCAGAAGCCAATCATGGCCAGTACACCTGCGACCGGGTAACCGGTTGCGTTGAATTCAGGCAGATTGGTTTTGCTTATCCAGGCGCGGAATCACCCGCACTGCAAGACATCAGCTTCACCATTCAACCCGGACAAACCTACGCCCTGGTGGGGCGATCCGGTTCCGGCAAAAGCACCCTCGCCAATCTTGTTCCCAGGTTCTATAACCATACCGAAGGCGATATCCTGATTGACGGAGTTCCCCTGAATGACTTTGAATTGAAAAACCTGCGCAGCCATATTGCCCTGGTCAGCCAGAACATCACCCTGTTCAATGATACCGTTGCCAGAAATATTGCCTACGGTGCCCTGGGGGATACCGCCGATCAGGAAGATATCCGCCTGGCTGCCGAAGCGGCCCATGCCACAGAGTTCATCAAAGACATGTCGGACGGTATGCACACAATTGTTGGCGAAGACGGCGTTCTCCTGTCCGGCGGCCAGCGTCAGCGTCTGGCCATTGCCCGTGCGGTGCTTAAAGATGCGCCCATCCTGATTCTGGATGAAGCAACCTCAGCCCTGGACACAGAATCCGAGCGCCACATTCAGGCAGCCCTGGACAGCATCATGAAAGGCCGTACCACCCTGGTGATTGCTCATCGCCTGTCAACCATTGAGAATGCCGATTGCATCCTGGTAATGGAGCATGGCCGAATTATTGAACGAGGAACCCATACTGAACTGCTGGCGAAAGGTGAACATTACGCCAAACTGCACAAGATGCAGTTTCAGGATGAACCGCCTGTTACCGTAGAACACGTTTAAATATTACTCAGGAAGAAAATGGAACTTTTGCTCCCTTTTTCAATCTTACTTAGTACATCATTCCAATAAGTTTGATGTGTAAAATCTCCGTTCACCCCGGGTGCCCTTCGGCTCAGCTCAGGATGAACGGAGCTTGGGAGCCATTGATAGAAGGAACTCATCAATTAAATTCAAACCATGTACTGGTCGTATCTTGAGCTTAAACAGGCATTTCCAATGGAAACATATCCAAGCACCAACCCGGCAAACGTCTCGGCAGCGCCTGCCAATCAGCTAACCCGGCCTTTAGCACCCGCTTCTGATAGCTCCAAATGTGTTTTTTCTCCTCACCGAACAGTGGCAACATGTCAGACGCATACATCCAGCCAGTCCGGCTCCAATGACATAACATCCACCAGAACCACTGACATTGAAGCAAGAGCTGTGCTTCCCGGTAGCGCCGACACAACAATACTTGCATCTTCTGGCTCTGGTTCTTCTATATCGCTAAAAGGCCCTCAAAATAATGACATTGCGAAAAGCTCTCTGCCCAATGAGTTGCAAGCATGTATTCGGGAGTGGCAAGTAATCTCGACGAACTACCCACGAAATTTAATGTTTCAGGAACTCATCAAGTTCATGACCAAATGCAAAAGAGCATTAATACTCCGATCAATTCAACTGGGCAGGTTTGACAGGGAAAATCCAGCACACATTGCCGAGGCTTTTCTGTCAGGTACGTTGAATATGGCAACCCGCAGAGTCTCCAACATGCCAAAGCACATTTTAATGCCAGAATTATTTCCACCTGATAATACTAACGTACTAATAATGTTCAGCGAACATAGCACCTATAAACTATCGATCGCTTTCAGACATAAAAAAGTAAGTGAAATAATTACTGAGACTATCTCCCACCAGGATGCTAAGTTTTTTATACCTGATGACCCTTTTAAAACATGTCATACCACTGCGGATTTTATTGGGGCATTGCTCTCCACAATTTGTACTTTTTATGATCATCCTGCGACCTCAAAACGTGTTCAGGCTCAAACTGACTCAACTTGCCCTGATACCAGTGATGATAATTGTGACATTGCCATACTCTTCAAGACATTGGGATTATGGAAAAGTCAGGATAAAACCCTTGTTATTCCCTGCATAAAAACACAATCCAGCCACATCCCGCCATTCAAATTAATCGCCGCATTCTCAAAGTCGCTGGCTGAAAGCCACCCCTACCATGCGTTGTTCAAAAGGCCCAGGCTGAATCCGGCAAGGCTAACTTATTGCCCAAAACCAAAAGGAGTTCAATCGGATAACCTTGAAAAATTTCAAAAGAGAACCTTAAAATCTCTGCTGAATAGCTTGAGCGAGCAATCGGCAAAATCATCAAAACCAAAAGAACCCCAATCATCTGCATCAGCTCAACCATCACCAGCCGTAGCCCCTGCCAGTTCCTATAAATTAGAAAATCCCTCAGAAAAAACACTATCCCTTGCCAAACAAATCGCTTTGCTGATCGAACGCAATGATGCAGCTAAGCTCAAAACATTACTTGAACATAACCCTCAATACGCCACTGAGCTTAAAGACTCCCAGAATAATAAACTGCAAAAATACCTGTCTAAATGCCAGGATATCCAGGCTGACAATGATGAGGCGAGTGTCGAGGAGTACGACGACCATCTGACGTCACAGGATTAATATTATTTCTCACTTACGCAGCAGAAAACATCTATGGTAAAGTCGCCAATTTACCGTAAAACAGCTGCACTGCCCCCGATCCGGAAACACGAAACAAGGCGTATAAGGTGCACCAGCACACGCTGTACAGCCTTTGCCAAAATATCCGTCAACTGACTTTAAGGTGCATATTGCACGGCTGTGGTATGGTAAGTAGTTAACCAACTGCCATTAAGCTGACTGGACCTCATTGATGAAATTGACGATTCCCCGTTTTGATCTGGCCAAAGTCCTGGTAATTGGCGATATCATGCTGGATCGATACTGGCATGGTGCCACCTCCCGGATTTCACCGGAAGCTCCGGTGCCTGTAGTTAAAGTCGGACAGATAGAAGACCGTCCGGGCGGAGCGGGCAACGTTGCCCTTAACATTGCCACACTGGGCGCACCGGCATGGGTTATCGCGGCAACTGGTGACGATGAATCCGCCGACGTCCTTCAGACCCGACTGGAGGCCGCTGGCATTTACTGCTGCTTTGCCCGAATCCCCGGTGCGCCAACCATTACCAAATTACGGGTCATTTCCCAGCATCAACAATTGATTCGCCTGGATCATGAAGAAAGCTTTGATGGTCTGAGTCCCGATGTGATTGAAGAAAAGGCCGCCCAGCTTATCCATAACCTGAGCGCCATTGTCCTTTCTGATTACGGCAAGGGAACTCTGCAGGGCTGTCAGCAACTGATTCGCCTGGCCCGATCCCATAATATTCCCGTTCTCGTGGACCCCAAAGGCAGCAGCTTTGAGCGTTACCGTGGTGCCACGGTGATAACGCCCAATCTGAAAGAGTTTGAGACAATTGCTGGCCCCTGCCGCAGCGAAGAAGAGCTGGTCAGCAAAGGTCAACAACTGTTAAAAGACCTTGAGCTGGGAGCACTGCTTATTACCCGCAGTGAACACGGCATGACCCTGATCCGGGAAAATGAACCTGAAGTCCACTACCCGGCAAGGGCAAGAGAAGTTTTCGATGTAACAGGTGCAGGCGACACGGTTATCTCGGTACTGGCCGCCTCCCTGGCCGCTGGCTGTGACATGCCCCAGGCTGCCGGTCTGGCCAATATTGCCGCCGGCATTGTTGTGGCCAAGCTAGGCACCGCCAGCGTCTCCATGCCCGAACTGAGACGTGAAGTGAACCGGGAGCTGGGTGCTGAAAGAGGTGCGGTATCTGCCGAGCAATTGATGGTTGCGGTTGAAGATGCCCGGGCTCACGGCGAAAAGATCGTTTTTACCAACGGTTGTTTTGATATCCTCCATGCTGGCCATGTTGGCTACCTGGAGCAGGCACGCAAGCAGGGGGACAGGCTGATTCTTGCCATTAATGGCGATGATTCTGTCACCCGCCTGAAAGGTGAAGGACGCCCGATTAACCCGGTGGACCGCCGAATGGCAGTACTTGCTGGCCTGGAAGCGGTGGACTGGGTTGTCAGTTTTGATGAAGATACCCCGGAAAATCTGATTCAGGCAATCAAGCCGGATGTACTGGTAAAAGGTGGCGACTACTCACTGGATGAAGTGGTCGGTGCTCCGATTGTTCATGAATACGGTGGTGAAGTGAAAGTGCTGGCCTTCCTGGAGAACTGCTCAACCACTGCCATTGTCGATAAAATCCGCGATGAAAAAGAAGCACAACCTGCCTGATGATTGCCTGGCCATAACCGCTGTGGCCAGCCCCTGATCTGAATTATCTGCCGGGCATCAACCGGCAGAGTAGTAGCCTGTCGGACTTAACAACATCTACAGGTTATGACAGATCAAATAACACGTACTCATTAACCAGACCTATCAAGGGCCGATATATTGATCAGGCCCATGCTTGACACATTTACCGTGACTCCTTGATAACATTGGTGAGAAAACACTGATGAATTAAATCGCTTCCACCTCTTCCCACAATTTCCGCAGTCGTTTGTCCGATACCGGAAAACGAGTGCCCAGCTGCTGGGCAAACAGGGAAACCCGGTACTCTTCAATCATCCAATAGAATTGCTGAAGATTTGGATCGATCACCTTATGCTGATAATGAGCCTCTCGGCGTTTATCATATTTCTGCTGCAGAGCGGTCAGCTCTTCCGTCCAGGCGCGATCACGGTTTACCTTGGCTGGCAATTTCTCCAACCTGACCTCAATCGCCTTGAAATAACGAGGATAATGGCTAAGCCACTCCATACCCGCTGACGTCATAAACCCCGGCTGTAACAGTCTTTGCACATGCTGCTTGATATCTGCCAGGGCCAGGGCCCGGTCAAAACTGATCTTACCTTTCAGTTGTCGGCTAATCCCCTGGGCAATACGAAAGATCTCATTAAGAATGGGATCAATCTTCTCGGCAAAAGGCACAATGTCGCCTTTGGGCTGCTCCAGCAATGCCATGAATGATTCACGTTTTTTGGGCAGCTCACTGTCCTTATTCAGATAGACGCCGCTGATAATCAAACTCTGCAAATCATCTTCAAGCTGGTTCTGCTTCATCAGATTAGTGGCCAGCAACCTGGTTTCTTTCAATCTGGCCACTTTACTCAAGGCAAACTTAAGCTGGGTGGACAGCCTGATCCTGAGCAATCGCGTCAACCCTTTGCGGTTTTCAAAGTCGGCCATCGCCGGACTTTCAAACGTAAGGTGGTGCAAATCAGGCTTCTGTCGTTCAGCCCCCTTGCACCACTTCCCACAGCCCGCACCGTTACAGATATCCGCAGGAATCAGGGCATCGTAAGTAGTTAACCAACTACTTAACCCGGATATTTTATAAACGTGCTCGCGCTCTCGCTTGTCCTTTGCCGCTCTATGGAATTGTCTTTTAATAAGTTCCCGATTTCCGTTCACCCTGAGCTTGTCGAAGGGTCGTGCCACCGAACTTCGACAAGCTCAGTCCGAACGGAGTCAGGCAATGAAAATAGGGAAGTTATTTCCAGACAACTCCTAAGTCAGTGCCATTGGCCCATAGCCCCCCATTCACCGTTGGCTGAACGACAGGTTGGGATATCAAAGCTGTTGCCTTGCAAAATCAGGCAAGGATAGACAAGGCTCAGGCGGTGAAAAGAACCGTTTGAATTATTTATAATGGATAATATGCAAAAATCTTATAATTAAGACGGTGATAGTTTTCAGGGGAAAAAAAATTGTTCTCTGATATCAATGACTCAGTCCATAATGTCCCCCTCGACCGCTCATCGTAGACGGATCAAGTAGACGGATCAAAGCATCGCCCCCGAATTCATCAGACAGAAATAAAATCGCAATAAAATCGTAACTTTACAGAAATTTTTCTTTCATTTTTGCTAATTACTATAACGGTCTCAATCTAATGAACAGAACGTTCATCCACATAAGTAAGGTAATACAAGCAAAATGAAGAACGCAGCACTGACTACAACCATTCTGACCGCACTGGCATCAACCCCTGCTTTTGCTGTAACTGTTTATGATGAAGACGGGACTTTGCTAAAAGTCGGGGGTCGTGCAGAAGCCCGTTTTAATATCTCTGACGAAAATAAAAGTGCCGACACTGACTCTTTCAAAGATAAGTCCCGCGCCCGCGTAAAGATAACCGGAAAAACCCAGATCTCCGAAGAGCTGTATGGCTTTGGTAAATATGAGACTCAGTTTGACGACAAGTCTGAACTAACCAATCGTTACTACTTTGCAGGTTTAGGCACTTCTTTTGGAGAGTTTTCCTACGGCAAACAAGACTCGGCTCAGGTACTGCTGACTGATATCACTGATATTATGGCAACATTTGGTGCCGAAGCAGCAGATATCGTTGATGGCAACAAAGACAAACGCGAAAATACCTTCCTTTATTCCGGAGAGTTTGATGCCCTGACCATTCAGGCCAACTATACCGCAGCGGATGAAGATAACACCAAAGATACCGAAAGCTACGGTATTGCTGCCCTCTACAATATTGGCTCAGTTGATATTGGTGCCGGTTATGTTTCCCAAACCAGCGGGGTCAACGACGACGACCAGGCTAATCTTGTCGTCCAATACTCTATTGACGACATTACCCTGGGTGCCCTGTACACCTTGGGTAGCAACGCTGACAATGATATTACCGGCTACGAAATATCAGCTAAATACAAACCAGTAAAGAAACTTACCCTGGCCAGTGTTTACAACTATCAGGAAGTAGACCCCAAGGCTGGTGCAACAGTAGACACAATTGACGAGTTTGCCATTGAGGCAGTTTACAAGTTCAATGGCAACCTGCGAACCTACGCCGGTTACAGATTCCAGCAGATTGATAACACGGATGACGAGTTACAGGCCGGTATCCGCTACGACTTCTGATTTCACTGATACTCCCTCCGGGACATCCCGAGGGAGTAACCTTGCTTAAATATCCTCAACCTGTTCCCACAGTTTACGAAGACGTTTGTCTGATACCGGAAAACGGGTTCCCAGTTGCTGGGCAAACAGGGAAACCCGGTACTCTTCGATCATCCAGTAAAATAATTGCAGGTTCGGATCAACAATCTTCTGCTGAAGATGCGCATCAAGCCGTTTTTCATATTTTTGCTGTAGTACAGCCAGCTCTTCCGTCCACGCTCTATCTTTGTTTACCTGGGCGGGCAGTTTCTCCAGTCTGGCTTCAATCCCTCTAAAATATCGGGGGTAGTGGCTCAACCACTCCCTACCGGCATCAGCCATAAAGCCGGGGCGTAACAGCCTTTGTAAATGCTGTTTGATATCAGCCAGCGACAATGCCCGATCAAAGCTGATCTTTCCTTTCAATTGACGACTCACCCCCTGGGCAATACGAAAAATCTCATTAACAATGGGATCGATCTTCTCGGCAAAAGGCACAATGTCGCCTTTATGCCGCTCAAGCAATGCCAGAAATGACTCCCGGTTTCTGGGCAACCCGTTGTCATCATTCAGATAGACGCCGCTGATAATCAAACTCTGTAAATCATCTTCCAGCTGACTCTGATGCACCAGATTGGTCGCCAGCAACCGGGTTTCCTTCAATCGGGTCATTTTACTCAAGGCAAACTTCAGCTGGGTGGACAGCCTGATCCTGAGCAATCGCGTCAACCCTTTGCGGTTTTCAACGTCCGCCATCGCCGCACTCTCAAACAGTTGAACCGCCACGGAATCACGCTGGTCGACCAGGGCCGGGTATGACTTCAATACCAGCCCCCCGGCTTTCCGGGTAATCTCATGGGGCAGCTCGCCACAGGTCCAGTCCAGCAGACCTTCCTGTTCCAGATGACTTTTCGCCAGCTTTCGGATGGTATCCTGCACATGGTCAGAGAACTGTTGTCTGAGCTGATTTAAATCACGCCCCTGGCCAATAACATCGCCATCTTCATTCACCACCCGGATATTCATTAGCAAATGTCCATCCAGGCTATCTGTATTCCAGTGCTCTTCGAGAATACGCACACCGGACATACGGGTCAGCTGTCGCCCAAGCATGTCGGTCAGCGGCTCGTCACAGGCAGAGAGTGATTCCAAAGCACCGTTGACAAAATCAGGCACAGGGACAAAGTTCTTACGCACCGGCTTGGGCATGGATCGAACCAGGGCCACACACTTGTCGAACAGCATACCGGGCACCAGCCACTCCAGACGATGCCTGGGCAGCAACCTTAATGCCTCTACCGGCACGGTCAGGGTGACGCCATCATCCGGCTCATCCGGGGCAAAGTGATAACTGAGCGGCAGCTCCAACCCCTCCCAGCGGAAGCGATCCGGGTATCTGTTGACGGTGATATGCTCTGCTTCATGCTGCATCAGATACTCTTTGGTAAGGTGGAGCAAATCAGGCTTCTGTCGTTCAGCCCCTTTGCGCCACTGCTCAAAGCCCGCACCGTTACAGATATCCGCAGGAATCAGGGCATCGTAAAAGTGGTAGAGCGTGTCACTGTCCACCAGAATATCCCGGCGGCGGGACTTCGCTTCCAGCTCATCCACTTCGTCAATCAATGCCAGGTTATGCTTCTGAAATGCCCCTTTGGAATCAAAGTGCCCTTCAACCAGGGCTTCACGGATAAAGATCTCCCGGGCAACCACCGGATCTATCAGGCCATAATTCACCCGACGACGGCCGACAATGATCAATCCATACAGTGTGACCTGCTCAAACGCCACCACCTGGGCACGTTTCTTCTCCCAGTGGGGTTCAAAATAGTTCCGCTTCACCAGATGCGTTGCCAGCGGCTCAATCCATTGGGGCTCCAGTTTGGCATTGGTTCGGGCAAAGAGCCGGGAAGTTTCCACCAGCTCTGCCGCCATCGCCCATTTGGGCTTGCGCTTATAAAGCGTCGATGCCGGAAACAGATAGAAGCGCCGGTTTCTGGCCCCCATATAATCCGCTTCATCATCTTTACTGCCCAACTGGGACAAAAGGCCGGATAGCAGTGACTTATGAACATCGCCATAGCTGGCAGGGCTGTCATTCAAGCGGAATTGCAGGTCTTTACAGGCCAGTGTCAGCTGTCGATGGAGGTCGCGCCACTCGCGCATGCGCATAAAAGACAGGTACTGTTTATTGCAGTATTTGCGCAGCTGATTCTGGGACAGTGCCTGCCGCTGTTCCTCATAGGCTTCCCAGAGATTCACGTATGTCATGAAGTCCGAGTCATCGTGATAAAACTCACGGTGTCGCTGATCGGCCGCCTGCTGTTTGTCCTGCGGGCGTTCCCTGGGATCCTGTGCCGCCAGGGCACTGACAATAATCAACACTTCATGCAGGGCATTATTGTTATTCGCCTCAATCAGCATCCGTCCAAGGCGTGGATCTACCGGCAGCTGCCCCAGCTGTCGGCCAATCGGGGTAATACGCCGGTCTTTACCCACCGCCACCAGCTCCTGCAGCAGCTTGAAGCCATCATTAATGGCTTTGCCATCCGGTGGATCAACAAACGGAAACGCGGCGATATCGCCCAGCCCCATCCGCAACATCTGCAAGATCACCGCCGCCAGGTTGGTTCTGAGAATCTCCGGATCGGTAAACTCCGGACGGGAAAGAAAATCCTCCTCAGAGTAAAGGCGAATACAGATACCTTCGGCAACACGACCACAGCGCCCTTTACGCTGATTGGCCGATGCCTGCGACACAGCCTCAACCGGCAGCCGCTGGACTTTTGACCGGACACTGTAGCGGCTGATACGGGCAGTACCGGGGTCAATCACATAGCGAATGCCCGGCACCGTTAACGAGGTTTCGGCGACGTTGGTGGACAAAATAACACGACGACCGGAGTGTTCCTGGAAGATCCGGTTCTGCTCAGCGGCAGAAAGGCGGGCATACAGTGGCAGAATGTCAGTATGGGGCAGTTTGGCATCCCGGAGAAACTGGTGAGTTTCCCGGATATCCCGTTCACCGCTGAGAAACACCAGCACATCGCCCAGTGGTTTGCCCTTTCCTGCGCGTTCAAGGCTGTCAATCTCTTCCAGTGCGCCCAGAATCCCCTGCTGTAATCGCTGGTCGGCATCACGCCCTTCCAGCTCAAGATCTTCCAGTGGACGATATAATGTCTCTACCGGATAGGTTCTGCCCGAGACTTCGATCACCGGTGCCTGATCAAAGTGCTTTGAAAACCGCTCGACGTCTATGGTAGCCGACGTGATGATGACTTTCAGGTCTGGTCGTTTAGGCAGAATCAGCTTGATATAGCCCAGAAGAAAATCAATATTCAGGCTGCGCTCATGGGCTTCATCAATGATCAGGGTGTCATAGCGGTTAAGAAAACGGTCATTCTGGATCTCGGCCAGCAGAATACCGTCAGTCATCAACTTGATCAGGGTAGTTTCGGTGGAGTGATCGGTGAAACGCACCTGGTAACCAACCTGCTCCCCCAGCACGCCCCCAAGCTCTTCAGCAATGCGATTGGCAACGGAACGGGCGGCCAGTCGCCGGGGCTGGGTATGGGCAATCGTACCAAAAATACCACGACCCGCTTCAAGACAGATTTTTGGCAGCTGGGTTGTCTTGCCTGAGCCTGTTTCACCGGCGATCACCACTACCTGGTGCTCACGGATAGCCCTGGCGATATCCTCTTTCCGGTCAATCACCGGTAGCGCCTGCTCATAACGGACGTCAGGAAGAGCCGCTTGTCGCTGCTCTACCAGCAACAGCGATGACGCTATTTTTTTCTGAATCCGCTCCAGACCTGCCTCATCATCCCGTTTCAGCCGACGCAATTGACCACGCAAGCGGTAACGATCGCGTATCATGCATTGATTGATGGACTGGCGCAGTTGCTTATCGGAAAAGCCGGACACCCAGGTACTCCCGTTTATATGGAATCAGTGATGATTATATAAGTTTGACAAGCGGCCTGAATGGCCGCCTGAGAGGAATTCCAGGACCTGTTGACGTTTCGTTGCGTGCTCAGCGCAACGAAACGTCAACAGGCCCTAACCACTCATTAAATTTGCCGGGCTGCCAGCTCTTCATCACGCAAATGACGACGGAGGATCTTACCCACATTGGTCGTGGGCAGCTCATCTCTGAACTCAACCATTTTGGGTACTTTATAGCCCGTCAGGTTTTGCCGGAAAAAGTGAATCACTTCTTCTTTGGTCAGTTCCGGATTACTGGACACCACAAACACCTTGATCGCCTCTCCCGAGCGTTTATCGGGCACCCCGATCACGGCACACTTAGAGACATCAGGGTGGGCAGAGAGCACCTCCTCCAGTTCATTCGGGTACACATTGAAACCGGAGATACAGATCATGTCCTTTTTGCGATCGACAATGGTGACATAACCTTCCTCGTCTATTCGGGCAATGTCGCCGGTTCTCAGCCAGCCATCCAGCATCGCTTCTTCAGTGGCCTGCTCACTCTGCCAGTAGCCCTTCATCACCTGAGGGCCTTTTATGCAGAGTTCACCCACTTCACCAATGGGCAGATCCTGATCTTCAGCATCAACCACCTTCAATTCACAGGACGGCACTGGCAGACCAATGGTACCCAGCTTGATTTTACCCAGTGGGTTAATCGTCACCACTGGTGAAGTTTCTGTCATACCATAACCTTCACAGATACAACTGCCGGTCAGGTTCTCCCATCGCTCCGCAGTATCCAGTTGCAGCGCCATACCACCGGAAATGGTGTTTTTCAGATAGGAGAAATCAAGACGACGGAAGGCTTCCTGGTTCATTAGCCCGACAAAGAGAGTATTCAGACCAATAAACATACTGAAAGGCTTACCGGTCAAATCCCTGATAAAGGATTTCATATCCCTCGGGTTGGTAATAAGCATGTTATGCTCACCCATCAAGATAGCCACCATACAATGCACGGTAAAAGCAAAAATATGATAAAGCGGCAATGGCGCAATAATCAGCTCCTCGCCTTCGCGCAAATTACCCCCAACAAGCGCCTTGACCTGGAACATATTGCTGAGAATATTGCGGTGAGTCAGCATGGCACCTTTAGCGACACCTGTCGTACCACCGGTATACTGCAAGATGGCAACATCATCATTTTCCCGGCGAATATCCGTGCAATGGTGCAAGGCTCCCCGACTGAGAACAGTGGTAAATGACACCGCCGATGGCAGCGAATAATCCGGCACCATTTTCTTAACGTGTTTGACCACCAGATTCACCAGTGTCCGCTTAAGGGTGGGTAGCATATCGCCGACCTGCGTCACCACAACATGCTTGATGGCCGTTTTGGGAACCACCTTCTCAGCCATGTGCGCCATGTTGGCCAACACCACCAGCGCCTTGGCACCGGAATCGCGGAACTGGTGCTCCATCTCACGTTCGGTATAGAGCGGATTGGTGTTTACCACAATCAATCCCGCACGCAGTGCACCAAAGACCGCCACAGGAAACTGCATGACATTGGGCAGCATAATGGCTATACGATCACCGGGGCGCAAATCGGTGTGATTTTGCAGATAACTGCAAAAATGCCCACTGAGCTCATAAAGACGGGAATAGCTCAGCTCATGCCCCATGTTGCTGAATGCCGGTTTGCTGGCAAACTTACGGGTGCTGTACTCCAGTACATCAATAATTGAGCGATACTGACCAACATCAATCGTTGCAGGAATACCTTGCGGGTACTTGTCTTTCCAGAAACCGGTGGTCATGGAGTACGCCTCCCACATCCATGATGGAGCTGTATAGAATAAAAACTGGCTCGCAAACTGTTCAACCTGTCTTGCAGACTATCGCATTGGAAAATTTTTTGAGGTTATCAGTTTTCTGCTGCTCCTGATAGACGACCTGCGGTAAATACTTCTAACCTGCTTTCAACGAAGGCCTGAACAATAGTATTCACAAGAGAAAAGCCAATGGACAGAATAAGCGGCAATCACCTGCTAACGGGCACTTACACGCCACCATCTGATAGCCATAAAGCACAACCACTGAAGACAGCACAACCACAGTCTTCAAGCCCCATAAATTCATCACTGAGCACCCATCTTTCTGAGCGATTGATATCGGTACCTCTTCTTCAGCCAGTAGTGAGTCAGCGATGGCCTGTGTCATCGCTCCAGAGAAAACGGGCAACGCCCCTTTGCAGCAAGAGTACGCCTCGTTTATCCGGGGATCCTGACATGACCAAACCCGTTAAGGAATTTATACGTCTTTGGCAGCATATTACCGAAACCAGAGCAATTAAGGTTTTTATTGGCAGCCTTCTTTCGCCAAATAGAATGAGCAAATTTCTGAACCAGTTAAATGAGCTGACATTATCCCGGGATGAGCAACTGCAAACCCTGACAAATTACTACCTGATAACATTCGGTGACAACCCGGGCAGCGCTATTCAACGCTTTACAGATGACAGAAAGTCAGTGGAACACCATTTAACAACCCAGGACCATCCCGCCCGGAGTATAACAACGATGACCACGATTTTTGATCAGGTCGAAGCCTGTATTAATAGCAGCCTGGGTATTAAAAGACATTTAACCAACCTGTCACAAAACCACTACTCAATGTCAATGGACGATTTGGAGCACCAAGAGTTGGATGAGTGCAACCTGCACCTGAAAACAGAATATCAAAAAGATCTCGAAATCTCCTCCAACACGAAATTAAGTGACATTTTTTCCAATGATTTATTAAGAGGCATGAATATTGACATTTACTCTCCGTCAGACCGCCCCCTGCTTAGCATTTACAGCAATACAAAAACCTGCTCATTCAAGGAAAGGGAGGAGAGTGGTGTTATTATCGACCAAATGACCTTTGACACAGGGAACCTTACAGACCGTGATACTCGTGAACAGCTATTCCAATCCCTGATTGAAGCAAAACTTGACAAGATCCTGTGCTCTCATAAACAGGTACACATTTTAACTTTTCTCTGTAGCCAACGATCTGCCAATATTTTCCACAATTTATTGAATCTGTATTTCATTGGTAAAAACCTCAGTTTGTCTATGCCTGAAAGACAAATAAGAACGGAAACAAGAGTTCTTGATAACGGTGATGTGTCAGTGAGGACGATTTTATCACTGCAAAAATACAAGCTGATCGATAACCGCTCCGGTGATGCCACCTCTTTTGATATTGAACAGATGATTGAGGTAGAAGCACTGTCCGTGATCACTACGGACAACCTTCAGCCAAACTTTGATAAAATAAACGTGAAAATACTCGAGCCAGTTTCCATTCAATTCAGATGTTAAGCATAATGAATCTAAAAGCCTATTCAAGGACGCTGTAAGTAGTTGGCCAAATGGAATCGTATATTTCTGGCTAAGTGGGCAGTTGCTATACAAGGCGCAACGTAGGGAGCATAGCCGTAGCTATGTGACCGGAGTTGCAACGCCGCAGAGTGACTGACAACTTAGTCAGAAATATATGATTTCATTTGGTTAACTACTTATGACCCACTCGGAATCACCACCTTCACTGGTAACCATCAACAGCCAGTCAGGCCACCACCGTATTCCGGTTTACCAGTGGCTGGCGAAAAAAAGTCCAAAGGCTGTGCTCCATATCAGTCATGGCATGGCTGAGCACAGTGCCCGCTACCAAGAGCTGGCGGAGCAGCTGACCAGAAGAGGGTTTCATGTCTATGCCCATGATCATCGCGGGCATGGTGCCACCATCAACAAAGATAAAACGTCCAGCCAGGGGCATTTTGGTGACCATGATGGGTGGAATAATGTGGTTCAGGACCTGAAACGGGTCGTTGACCACACCCTTGCCCAGCACCCGACTCTCCCCTGCTTTCTTCTGGGTCACAGCATGGGCAGTTCTATCCTGCAAAGCTATCTGGGCAGGCATAACCCCAATATATCCGGTGCCATTCTCTCTGGGTCAAACTTGGTGGCAAAGCCATTGCTGATGCTGGCCCGGCTGGTCGCCAAAATTGAAACCCTGCGCCAGGGAGTGATGGGGCACAGCCCTGTCATCCACCAACTGACATTTGCCGGATACAACAACCGCTTTAAACCCAATACGACAGAGTTTGACTGGTTAAGCCGCAACCCTGAATCGGTTATGCGATATGTCAAGGATCCCCTTTGCGGTTTTCGCTGCAGCAACCAGCTCTGGCATGACCTGTTCGGGGGGGCTGCAGGAAATCAGTTCAACAAGCCTGTTAAAGAAAATCAACCATCAGCTGCCAGTGCTGATCATAGGGGGAGACCAAGACCCTGTCAGCGCACCGGATGGCTTAAAAAACCTGCAAACGGCATGGATCAGTTCTGGGCACAACAATACAACATTGACACTATACCCAGGTGCCAGACACGAATTATTTCATCAAACCAACCATCAGGAAGTGATTGATCAACTGTGCACCTGGCTTGAAAAGCACAGCTAACAATATCCATAAGTCGCCGATTTCTGAACTATGGACAAATCTTCAGGTATCGGCGGACCAGCGCAGAACCAGTTTATTTCCAATCTGATGGGGTGAGTGACAAACAATTACCGCTATTACAGAAGCAAATTGAGAAAACAGTAATCCGGGCCCTGCAGTCAAATCACACTCGATTCAGAAACCTGCCATCAGGTAATAAAGCGTTGAAGATCGACTCTATTGCCATTTCAGACAGGATCCCCTGGTTTATCAAAAAGAAGCTGCACGGAATGACCACAAAAGCAACATCTGTCCACAAAAGGTGCGATAATCATTGCCAATGAAAATATACGCTCAGACCGTTCTGACAAAACAGTTACCCATACTTTAACAAAGCAATAGAGCCTGTACTTATGCGCAAGCTGGAAAACATCCCATTTGAAGCATTAACCATTGGCACCAGGGCCAGCCTGACACGCACACTGACCGACGAAGACCTCCTGCTGTTTGCCAAAGTATCCGGCGATACTAATCCCGTCCACCTGGACGAGGCATTTGCCGCAACCACCCAGTTCGAAGGTCGTATTGCCCACGGCATGTGGACCGCCTCTCTGATTTCCTGTGCCCTGGCGACAAAACTGCCGGGCCCCGGTGGTATCTATCTGGGCCAGGAGCTAAAATTCCTGCGCCCGGTAAAAGTCGGTGATACGGTAACGGTTGAGCTGGAAATTCTGGAAATCAATGAACAACGAAAGCGTGCAACCGTCTCGACCAATGTGATCAACCAGAATGGTAAAACCGTTGTGAAAGGCAAAGCGGAAATCATGCCGTCCTCTGGAAAGGTCGTTGTTGATGAATATCCGCTGCCCGAAGTAGTATTATTGAAGCGAGCCGAATAGCAACATCGACTGAAAGCCCTGCCTGACAAGCCTTCTGCTGTCAGGCTTCCCCAGAATAATAGACTGGCACGCTCTACCCGACAGCAGTGCCCATAAATGGAGAATAACAGGCAGTTATGACTATCGCCCCTTTTCACCCCCCGAAACGTACCCTGATGGGCCCCGGCCCCTCAGATGTTCACCCCAGAATTACCGAAGCCCTGGCGCGACCCACCATTGGGCATCTTGACCCTGAGTTCATCCGGATGATGGATGAATTGAAGTCACTGATTCAATATGCCTTCAAGACCAGCAACCGGCTGACACTGCCCATTTCCGCACCCGGTTCGGCAGGAATGGAAGCCTGTTTTGCCAACCTGGTCGAAGAAGGCGACAAGGTCATTGTATGCATAAACGGTGTCTTTGGCGGCCGGATGAAAGAAAACGTCATACGCATGGGCGGTACCGCGATTACCGTCGATTCCGACTGGGGGCGTGCAGTGGACCCGAAAGCCGTGGAAGAAACACTGAACGCCCACCCCGATGCCAAAGTTCTGGCTTTTGTTCATGCCGAGACCTCTACCGGTGCACGTTCGGATGCAAAAACACTGTGTCAGCTGGCCAGAAAGCATAACTGCCTGACCATTGTCGACACCGTAACTTCGCTGGCCGGCTCAGAGCTGGAAGTCGATGGATGGGGAGTCGATGCCGTTTATTCCGGTTCCCAGAAGTGCCTGTCCTGTGTTCCCGGCTTGTCACCGGTCAGCTTCAGCGAAGCCGCTGTGGAGAAAATCCAGGCCAGAAAAACACCGGTACGCAGCTGGTTTCTCGATATGAACCTGGTTATGGGCTATTGGGGGGGTGATGGCAAAAGAGCCTATCATCATACGGCACCCGTCAACCAATTATACGCCTTGCACGAAGCGCTCTACCTGTTGCAGGAAGAGGGGCTGGACAACAGCTGGCAGCGGCACCAGCGGCATCATCAGGCACTGGTTGCCGGACTGGCCGCCATGGGACTGGAAATGCTGGTTCCTGAAGAGGAGCGACTGGCCCAGCTGAATGCCGTGGTTATACCGGAGGGTGTCGATGACCTTGCGGTTCGACAGCAACTATTGGCGGAATATAACCTGGAGATTGGTGCAGGTCTCGGCGCATTTGTCGGCAAAGTGTGGCGGATCGGCCTGATGGGGTATGCCGCTAATCAAACCAATGTATTGCACTGTCTCTCAGCGTTGGAATCTGCGCTGCTGAGACAGGGCCACAGGTTCACACCCGGCGAAGCGGTAAAAGCCGCCATCTCTGTTTATCAATAGAAAGAAAGGCTCAAATGGCAAACCCTTTGAGCCTGCCATTAAGACGTATTGGCTATATTCCCAAAGGAGCTGGAGTTGCTGCGCGGCCGCAAGAGCGCCCGGCAACGCCAGATCCTCTGGGTAGGGAAGAACACGCTTAATCATAAAATAAGACAGGTAATCCCATGCCCAATAGAATCCCCCTGTTTATCGATGGCGAATTCATCACCAGTGAAAGCTCACAGTTTATTCCTGTCACCGCTGGACGGCAGTGACTGCACGGCTGCCGGACTTCCGGAAGGCAACTGGGTCGGGCCAACACTGTTTACTGATGTTACTACGGAGATGGCCATCTACCGGGAAGAGATCTTCTGAAATAACCTTTCAAAGGCTGGCTTTTGCCAGCCTTTGCTCTCCTCCAGAACCAGCATTTTGCCCAAAATGCTACATCAGCATATCTCTTTAAACAAAGCAGAGGTAAAATTCTGGCCCACAAATTTTCCCGTAGCGCCAACAATCAACACCTAAACTGGAACAGCGTCTGATGTTCCTTTCGGAGACTTCCGATGTTCAGAAACCTTGTCTGGATATTAGTGTTTTTTTCCTTCAACACCTTTGCCGACATCACCGCTCCCCAGCCACCGTTACCAACGGAGCTGATTGATGCTCATGCTGCGGTAATAACGGATATTAAAGCCACCGGCAAGCGCGTGCATCAGATGGAAGCCAGCTGGGAGGCAACCACATCAGAAATGAGCCGCGACCTGATTCAGCAACAGATCGTCTCCGATATTCGCACGACCACGCAACGGGTAAATAACTTCCTGGACCAGGTTAAGGCCGTTAATACAACAGCCGCCGTGCAACTGGGCGAGGAGGTGGTGAACGCGGAAAACCGTTTTTTTGAAGCCCGACTGACCCCCGCCTCATCCGACCTGCGTAAAATGTTTGAACAATACGAACAGGCTGAAACGGACGAGCAATTACTGGTGCTGTTCCATATCAATGACTTTTACGCCTATATCAACTGGCTACAGAGCGAAAGACTGGATAACCTGAATTTACTGAAAAGCTGGCAGGTTGATACCACCGCATTACAGCAGAAACTTGACCATGAGATCACCCGCTATGCCGAGTTTATGGCTACCTACCTGCGCAGCAATAACCGTCAGAAAGAACTGTTACAGACCGAGCTGAAATCCCTTCCTGCGGATTCCCGAAGCTCTCTGGAAAGTAAAATTGCCACCCAGGATCGCCTGGTGCGCAGCGCGGTCACCAACCTGAGGCAGATCGTGATGATGATGGAAGAACAGGGACTGCCGGTGGATCATTACAATGAACTGATCTTCAAGGCAACCGGCAATCTGGCCGAAGCCGTGGTTAACATTGATACGCTGCGCACGGTAATTGTTGGGCTATGGGACGACCTGACGCACTGGTTCAAAGCCAATCTGGGTGGCATCCTCTCCCGCCTGTTCCTGTTTGCCGCTCTGATGGCGGCAGCGATAGTGTTAGCGCGTCTGGTTCGGCGGGGCATATCCCGTGCCGTCACCCATAAAAAAGCCCGTTTCAGTACACTGGTTCAGGAATTTTTTATCAATGTTGGTGGTAACCTGGTGATCATCTTTGGCCTCCTGTTCGCCCTGGCACAGGTGGGTCTGGACCTGACACCGGTACTGACCGGTCTCGGTGTTGCCGGTATTGTCATCGGTTTTGCCCTGCAGGATACCCTGTCCAACTTCGCCTCCGGAATGATGATCCTGATCTACCGCCCTTTTGATGTGGGTGACTTTGTTGAGGCGGGCGGTGTTGCCGGTAAAGTCGGCAAGATGAGCCTGGTCAACACCACCATTCGCACCTTCGATAACCAGGTCTTTATGGTGCCTAATGCCAAGATCTGGGGAGAAACCATCAAAAACATCACCTCAGAACGGATCCGCCGGGTGGATATGGTCTTCGGGGTTGCCTACGGCGACAATGTTGAGCAGGTAGAAGGGATTCTCGAAGATATTGTCAGCAGCCATCCGAAAATCCTGAAAACGCCAGAGCATGTTATTCGTCTGCATGTCCTCAATGAGTCATCCGTGGATTTTGTCGTTCGTCCCTGGGTAAAAACAGACGACTACTGGGATGTATACTGGGATATTACCCGTGAAGTAAAAGTCCGGTTTGATCGGGAAGGCATCACCATTCCATTCCCGCAACGGGAACTGCACTTTTATAAAGCACCAGCCGAACTGCCGGGCGAGCGGGTAACCGTACAACGATCAGATATCGGGCTGCGTACGGTGGGCGAAGGGGAAGACGGGCGTACTTAAAAGACTTTTTTTGCACCACAAAGGCACAAAGGACACAAAGGAGAGCAACAGAAGGTAAGGAATTGCCCTTAAATAATTTCGACATTTTGAACTCGATCTCCGTTCATCCTGAGCTTGTCGAAGGGTGATTGGCACAATACATGAGGCCGGAGTTCACGCCCTTCGACAGGCTCAGGACGAACGTAGTTTTGAAGCTCAGAAATGTGCAAATTATTCCGGGCCAATTCCTTACCATCAAAATGCCGTTACTTTGTGTCCTGATGTCTTTGTGGTTAACAGTTCTTTCTTTTAAGCCTTTTCACAGCACTTCTTGTGCTTTTTGCCGCTGCCACATGGACACGGGTCATTGCGGCCAACTTTGGTCACCTTGACCGGAGCGGGCTTTTCCAGCGCCTTTTGCCAGATCTCGCGAATATCGTGACACATCACCGCCATCTCCCGGGCCACCGCTGGCATTGCCTGCAGCATCTTATTCACATCCGGGCCATCTTTCTTTTTGGCTTTTTCCAGCAGGCTTTCTGCACGACTCCAGACGTTCAGCAGCACCATGCAACTGGACCAGGACTCTTCCATAGGCTGAACCCCGGGATGCTTCAGCACCTGGATCCAGACATCCATCAGCAATTGACAGCCCTGCCCATAACCTGTCGCCCATTCCTGCAGGCGGGAAAATTCTGAACAATACACATCTTCAGCCCGGCACTCTTCCGGCAGTACCTCAAAACCACCCGTGATGGTCTTTCTGGTTTTATCCAGCAGGTTAAACAGGATATGGCGGATATCATCTTCCTGCTGTGGGGATTCAAACGGCGGTGTGTTAGTCGCCAGTGCCAGGGTCATCCAACGATCCGGCGGAACATTAACCGGTGAGTTGGCAATGGCAAACATCAGGCCTTTGATGGCTGGCAGCGTCATAACCTGACCGCTTTTCCCGCCAGGGCGTGATGCCAGATAGGCAGATAATACGGTTTCCTGCTGCTGATCAAACTCGCAATTGGCCAGGGATGCTTTTCCAGAACTAGCGCTCAACTCAATCTCCTCTCTCCATTTCAGGACAGATACAAAAAAAGGCGCAAATCATCGCATCATCAACAGAGTCCATCAATATCCCTGCCACAAAGATGACGTAAATTTTATAATTGTTTTTCATAAACGGCCGTTTGCCTGTTTAGAGGACAACGACCTGTATTTCCTGGTGGTTGATGACAGTTCAGCCAGTTTCTGCAAATGGCGTTTGGTTTTCTGGTGCTTTATTAGATAACTCTTTAGTTTAAAGCTCTTTTCGCACAACTCACACTTAAAGGTACCATCCTCACCGGCATGCATGAGACTATGTTTTCTCAGGCTATTGGCGAGTCTGAAGCGCTTTTTGCAAACCTTGCACGTATAGGGCCTCTCGCCGGTATGGATGCGGGTATGTTGTGTCAGGCCAGTGGCCATACTGAAGCTCATGTCACACACCTCGCACTTATAGGGCCTTTCGCCGGTATGGATGCGGGTATGTTTTTTCAGGTCACTTCTTTGGGTAAAGCGCTTGTCACAATGATCGCACTTATAGGGTTTCACGCCATTATGGCGGCGGGTATGTATTTTCAGGTTACTGGAATGAGTGAAGCTCCTTTTGCATAACTGACACTTATAGGGCTTTACGCCCTTGTGTATACGCATGTGATTTGTCAGATTCACCTTTCGATTAAAGCGCTTCTCACATTGACGGCACTGAAAAGACTTCGTGACAGTGTGCAAGACCTTTGTTGAATTTTCTATCTGAGCACCCGGTTCATTCATTTTTATTTCTGTGAAAATATCACCATTTCCGGATTTATCACAATTTTCGAGGTGCGAAGATGGTGGACGTTTATTTACCTCACTATCTGCGGACGTATGGTAAAGATCATCAGGCTTAGGAAATAGCGGAGGGGTCTTCTTAATTTTTGGCCAAATGGGTGAATCAAAAACACCGTATCGTTCGATCACTTTAGCAATATAGCCAGAATCAACCGACTCAATCACTTTAACTTTTTTATCACAGAAGATCCCATTTTTTACTCCAATTTCTTTTGCATCACATATTGTTGTTTCAGTGAGCCAGTTAAAATCCTCAGGGGAAAAAAAAAGGTAATGAGAAAATGGGTCCATTTTTGTACTTTATTACCTAATTGTTTTCGATAGATCTGCCATTTGACCAATTTTCCAAGAAAAAATTCCTTCATTCCAAATTTTTTAACATTTGTCACAACCAGGCATAAGGACTTGCCAGGAACCTGTTTGCTCTTTACAGGGCGGCCAAGTAAAACAATTACATTTACCCTCTGAGATAACCGACAGTTCTCCATAATTTTTGACCGATCTAACGGGGCTCCCGGACAGGCAAAGCAGGTTTTACCGTTTGCCTGTCCAGAGGACAGCGACTGGGAGCCTGTCGGACTTAGCGTCCGTAGCGAGGATTGCGAGAAATTGAGGATAAAAATTTCTGCTTCTGAGGAGAATAGCGAGGCTATTTGACGAAGAAGTAGGAATTTTTAGACCAATTTATCGCAACCGCAGTAGGACAGTCTTAAGTCCGACAGGCTCCTAGTATTTCCTGATGGTCAGGTTGATGACAGTTCAGCCAGTGTCTGCAAGTGGCGTTTAGATTTCTGGTGCTTTGTTAGATCATTTTTTATTGCATAGCTTATTTCGCACACCTCACACTTAAAGGGCTTCTCACTGGAGTGGAGGCGGCGGTTGTGGTCAGTCAGGCCACTTTTCTGGATATAGCTTTTATCGCACAACTGACACTTATAGGGTCTCACGCCGGCATGGATACGGGTATGCAATTTCAGGCCACGGGCTTCACTGAAACTCTCTTTGCACACCCCACACTTAAAGGGCCTCGCGCTGGAATGGGTGCTGGCATGTCTTTTCAGGCCAGCGCTTTGGGCAAAGCCCTTGTCGCATAGCTCACACTTATAGGGTTTCTCGCCAGTATGGGCGCGGGTATGTATTTTCAGGCTAAAGGCATACCCGAAGCTCTTTTCGCATACATTACACTTAAAGGGCTTTTCGCCAGTGTGTACACGACTATGTTCTTCCAGATCCCACTTTCGTTTATAGCGCTTGTCACATTGATTACACTGAAAATACTTCTTGACAGTGTGCAAGACCTTTGTTGAATTTTCTATCTGAGCATCCGGTTCATTCAGTTTTGTTTCTATGGAAATATCAATATTGCCAGATTTATTACAATTTTCGTGGTTCGAAAATAGTGGGCGTTTATTTCCTTCGCTATTAGCAGACGTAGAGACAATATCATCAAACTTAGGAAACATTGGAGAAGTCTTCTCCATTACTGAGCGAATGGGCGAATCAAAAATATCTTTTCGTTTGATCATTTCAGTAACATAGCCAGAACCAGCCGATTCAGTTGCTTTAACTTTTTTATCATAAAAAAGTCCACTGCTTATTCCAATCTCTTTTGTATCACATGGTGTTTCAGTGAGCCAACCAAAAGTATCAGGGGGAAAAAAAAGGTAATTAGAAAATGGATTCATTTTTTTGTACTTTATTACTAAATTGTTTTCATTAGATTCAGTGTTTGACCACTTTTCCAAGAAAAAATTCCTCCATTCCAAAATTTTTTAACATTTTATTCAATACCGACTCTGAACCAGGAAAGCGTTGCCGAATGGCGATGAAGTGCGCTTGCCATGCTGCACCTGTTTTGCACAGTCGCAGTCATTTTCCTCTTGATATGAAAATATTTCGGCATATACCTGCAAAATGCTATTTCCAGTAGGCCCATCGTGTTTAACCACACAGTATGCAAGGCTTTCCCTGTCAGTAACTCCTGACTTCCGAATGAAAACCGTGCTTTCCCCAGCAGATTTACGTTTTGTCAATATTGCAGAATCAAACAGTTTAGTAGATCATAGCCGCCGCAAAACACCACACCATATAGTGCCAACCAGGCACGCATACCACTACCTGTAGATATTCCTCCCGAAAAGGCGCAATATCTCATTACTCTATTTGTCCGGAGACCCACCATGACTGAGATCATCAAACGCGATGGTTCACGCCAGCCTTTTGATGCACCACGCATCGTAAAAGCCGTTGCCAGCGCCCTCAATGATGCTCAGATCAAAGACCATGACTTTGCTGAGTACGTTGCGAAAAAAGTAGCCAGCACCGTGGAAGGTCTGGAACTGGTGGATATCTATGATATTCAGGATCAGGTAGAGCACCTGATGATGAGCAGCGAATACCATAACGCTGCCCGCAAATACATTGAATATCGTCAGATCCGGGATATTGAACGTGAGTCTCGTAATGCCCTGAGCCGGGACATTCTGAGCATTATCAACCAGGATAATGAAGAGCTGCTCAACGAAAACGCCAACAAAGACAGTAAAATCATCCCCACCCAACGGGACCTTCTGGCCGGTGTGGTCGCCAGGCACTACGCCAAACAGCATATTCTGCCAAAGCATATTACTGCGGCCCATGACCGTGGCGAAATCCATTACCACGACCTGGACTACGCGCCCTTCTTCCCAATGTTCAACTGCATGTTGATCGATATTGAAGGAATGATGACCAACGGTTTCCGCATGGGTAATGCGGAAATTGAAACGCCCAAATCAATCACTACCGCAGCGGCCATCACAGCCCAGATCATTGCCCAGGTTTCCAGCCATATCTATGGCGGCACCAGTATCAATGAGATTGACCGTATTCACGCACCTTACGTACGCAAAACCTTTGAAAAGCACCTGCAGCAAGGTATGCGCTGGATCCATGATGAAGGGAAAGCCCGTGAATACGCTATGGAAATGACCGAAAAGGATTGCTATGACGCCTACCAGGCACTGGAGTATGAGGTAAATACCCTGCACACCGCCAATGGTCAGACGCCGTTTGTCACCTTTGGCTTTGGTCTGGGTACCAGTTGGGAAGAGCGCCTGGTGCAGCAGTCCATTCTGAAAAACCGGATTCGCGGTCTGGGCAGAAACTGCAAGACACCGGTCTTTCCAAAACTGGTCTTTGCCATCAGAAAAGGGGTGAACTTCAGCCCTGAAGATCCGAACTACGACATCAAGCAGCTGGCACTGGAGTGTGCCAGCAAACGGATGTACCCGGACATTCTCAACTATGACAAGCTGGTTGAAGTGACCGGAAGCTTTAAAACACCCATGGGCTGTCGTTCATTCCTGGGGGTTTATGAAGAAGACGGCAAGATGATTCACGATGGCCGTAATAACCTGGGGGTCGTCTCACTCAACCTGCCCCGCATAGCAATTGAAAGTAAATGCAGTGAAGAGACCTTCTACCAGCTGCTGGAACAGCGTCTGCAGCTGGCGAAAGAAGCCCTGATGACCCGGATCCAGCGTCTGGACAGTGTCCGTGCACGGGTAGCGCCGATTCTTTATGTGGAAGGTGCCTGTGGTGTTCGCCTGAAGCCCGATGACAAGATCAGCGATATTTTCAAAAATGGCCGCGCCTCCATCTCCCTTGGCTATATCGGTATCCATGAGACGATCAATGCCCTTTATGGTGGCAAAAATGGTTCTGGTGATCTGTACGACAGTGAAGAGCTGCGCCAGAAAGCCGTTGCCATTGTGGAAACCATGCGTGCCGCGGTGAATAAGTGGAAACAGGAAACCGGCTACGGTTTCAGCCTCTACTCAACCCCGAGTGAAAGCCTGTGTGACCGTTTCTGCCGTCTGGACAAAAAGAAATTTGGTGTTATTCAAGGCGTGACTGAAAAAGGCTACTACACCAACTCTTTCCATCTGGATGTGGAAAAGAAGGTCAACCCATACGACAAGGTCGACTTTGAACAGGTATACCCCAAACACGCCAGCGGTGGCTTCATCTGTTACGGTGAGTACCCGAACATGGTCAACAACCTGAAGGCTCTGGAAAACGTTTGGGACTACACCTACGACAAGGTCCCATACTACGGCACCAATACACCCAATGACTCCTGCTACAGCTGTGATTATGAAGGTGAGTTCAACGCCACCAGCCGTGGTTTTGAGTGCCCGCAGTGCAAAAACCGTGACTCCGACAAGATGTCCGTTACCCGTCGTGTTTGTGGCTACCTGGGTCAACCGAACAGCCGCCCGTTTATTAAAGGTAAGCAGGAAGAAGTGGTTCGTCGGGTGAAGCACCTCTGATACGGCTGCCTGTTCCCACGCTCTGCGTGGGAACAGGCACCACAGGTACCATGGAAAAGCAAAGAGCATGAACTATCTCCAGTACTATCCAATCGATGTGGTCAATGGTGAAGGCACCCGCTGCACCCTGTTTGTCAGTGGCTGTGAACACCGCTGCCAAGGCTGCCATAACGCCACCACCTGGGATGCCCACAAGGGAACCCCTTTTGACCAGGCCATGGAAGACCGGATTATTGCCGACCTTGGGGATTCCCGCATCAAACGGGATGGGCTGTCGCTGTCCGGCGGAGACCCACTGTTTCCCGGCAATCTATCCGGCATACTGAAGCTGGTTCAGCGGGTAAAAGCCGAATATCCGCAGAAAAATATCTGGCTCTGGACTGGCTACACGCTGGAAGAGCTCAGCCAGGCTCAACAAAACGTTGTGCAATACATTGATGTGCTGATTGATGGACGTTTTGAGCTGGATAAGAGAGATCTGTCACTGCCCTGGCGGGGTAGCAGCAATCAGAGAATAATTGATATTAATACTCCGAGACAGATTACTTAAAGAAAATGGAACTTTGGGATCAAAATTTAGTCTATTGGTAGTAAATCAAGAATTTAAATACCAAAATATGTTTCCCAATTCCAGTTTAAATATCGCTTCTAACAATATTGCTCCTGACAGTATTGCTTCTAACAGTACTGCTTCTAACAATATTGGACGATCTAATGAAGACTCGAATACTGATGCCCTGGCTTCATGGCTGGATCGTACCTTACAGGCCGTTTTTGAGGCTGACCCCAACATACCCAGAACCATAACTTATGAAATGAGAGCAACTGATGGTGCCTACCTGCGCGGAACCCGCCATTTATTAAATCCTGTTGCTCCCATGCCAGAATCTACTGCTGCACAAAACCCGGAACCTGTTCCACAACAAGAAACGTCGGATGCAAGTAAGGCTCAACCACCCACCGATGCACAATGCTCTGTCTGCCTGAGTGATTTTCAAAGTGCACCAGAAGCAGCATTTATCCCCGGATGTGAAACAGCAACGTGGATTCACTCTGACTGCCTGGCACAGCACACTCAATATCGAATCGCAGACCCCATAACAAATGATGAAACAAATGGCGTTGGCATAGCCTGCCCAACGTGCGATTCGTCCAAACACCACTCCATACCCGTCGACAAGCTTGCTCAACAGATATCATCCCCGGAATGTTTGCAGATGCTGCAAGATTTCCACCTGCAATCACAACTCCGAATTTTTGCCCGGGATCCGTTTTCCCCATTGCTTGGCCCTGTAGTGACAAAAAATGCTACATGCCGAGACTGCAATGAACAGTATTTTGTCAATCTGAGAGAGCCTGAACAGGCTGTAATCAGCTGCTCTGGACAAATTTACAAACGCAATATTGGTTACGTACCCTGTACTCGCAAGTTTTGCGCAAACTGTGAAGAAAAGCCCCATTTCAATAAGAGTTGTGATGAAGCACATATCATAAATCAGGAACAGCGGCTTTCTGATTTGAATGCAAAACTGCAGGTCTACCAGATGGCCCAGGCGGATGACAGTAAATTCAGGCCATGCCCGAAATGTGATAACCTCATTGAGAGATCTTCAGGCTGTAATCACATTCGACGGTCAGGCCTCCATGCACGTCAGAATGCAGCCGCAGATGCCAGTTTTTGTGACCATGACATTTGCTTTGAGTGCCTTAAAGATTGGAATGAGGCAGAACGTATTCAAAAACGAGGCATATTCAAAGTAAAATGCCATGATTTTTACCATTGTAATGACGCCGGGAACCGTCAACATCTTTACGCCAGAAAAATTGCGGATTTAAACCAGGACATTCAAATTCTGAGAGGGAGGAGAGCTCCACAACCCCCCTTACACAGATTAAACAGATTTTTCTCTGGCAACAGATCCTCCGCTGGCAGTTGATTTATTCTGCCAGATTTAACCAACCGCCAGCCAGATACCCACCCCCATCATCAGAGAACCGGCAACCCGGTTCAACACCCGGACATTACCGCTTTTCTGCAGAAAATGTCGCAGCGTTCTGCCACCGGCTGCGTATATATTCAGGCAGATAAATTCAATAACCAGAATAATGGCCACCAGAATAATCAGCTGTGGAGTCAGCGGCTGATCTGCTGAAATAAAGGGTGGTAGCAATGAGATAAAGAATGCCCATCCTTTGGGATTCGCTACCGCAGTAAAAAACCCCTGAATCATAAGCTCTCTGGCACCCGTCTCTTTTGGTTGCAGCCCCTCATGAGGAATGGCCATTTTCCCCCTGGACAACCACATCTGCCCCCCGAGGTAAAACAGATACACCCCCCCCAGCCATTTAAACACCGTAAAAGCGGCTGGATAGTTCAGCATCACCGCAGCCACACCGACCACGGCAAGCACGGCAATAAGCCCAACGCCCAACAGTTCTCCCAACATCATCCACAGCGCCCGGCGAATACCCACAGTCATACCCAGCGTCATGGCCAGGGTCATGCACATGCCCGGGGTGGCAGACACAAATAAAAACGTAGGAACAAACAGAACCAGCAGGGATAAATTGACCATATTTAACTCAATTCCAAAGGCATCCATTTGCCCAACGGCTTATCGTCTTAAAATAGCTATCCATCGTCCGATATTCAGCAAGCTTGCCAGTGCCGCAGCAACATAGGTCATTGCCGCGGCTTTCAGGACCTTTCTCGCCCCCGGTAGATCGTCTCTGGCAAGATACCCTTCCTCCAGAATTGGCAGGGCCTTGTTAAAACTGGCATCCATCTCAATGGGCAGGTTCATCAATTGCACCCAGAGTGAGGCAATCATCCCGGAAGCGCCCAATAGCAAAGTGATCAGGGTACTCTGGGGAAGCCGGGTGAATAAGAAAATAAAAGGCGTCACCATCAGGGCCATAACGCTGAACCGCTCAATCATCATGGCCATTTTTACCCGCTTCTGACGGCGCATAAACCCGGGGTGCTGCTCCTGATGCTGCAAGGCATGGCTGACTTCATGGGCAGCAACGGCAACAGCAGCGATGGTTTTCCCCCGATAGTGCCATGAGGAGAGCGAAACTACCCGGTTTTCCGGATCATAATAATCCTCACCTTCCTGACCTTCACGAACGGATACGCCATCCAATTGGAATCGTTCAATCAGGTGCTGTGCCAGCTCGCCGCCGGTGCCCTGAAGATCCGGTCGGTCTTTACCATATTTACGGAACGTATGCCTGACCCAGAACTGGGGACCAAAAACCAGGACCAGAATCACCAGCAATAACAGAATCAGAGGCATTTAATCCCGATCCTCAGTCTCCAGTCGGTCGATCTCTTCCCGAAACTCATTCAGATCCTTGAAATGACGATAGACGGAAGCAAAACGGATATAGGCCACCTCATCCAGCTGCTTTAATTCGCGCATAACCTCTTCACCCAGAATCCGGGAACTGACTTCCCTCTCCCCCATGGCCCGCAGGCGATGAGTAATGCGGCTCACCGCTTCTTCCAGCTGCTCAACGCCTACCGGCCTTTTTTCCAGGGCACGGGACATGCCCGCCCGCAGCTTATCTTCATTAAAAGGTTCACGGGTACCATCCCGTTTCACCAGCCTCGGCATCAGCAGTTCTGCTGTTTCATAACTGGTGAAACGTTCAATGCAGGACAGGCATTCGCGACGCCTGCGCACCTGGCTGCCTTCTGCAACCAGACGCGAGTCGATCACTTTTGTTTCAGCAGCACCACAGAATGGACAATGCATTGAGCAAATTAATCCTTGAGTTTTTGAGGGGATCAGGGGACACCATTTGCTATAAGTAGTTAACCAAATGAAATCATATATTTCTGACTAAGTTGTCAGTCACTCTGCGGCGTTGCAACTCCGGTCACATAGCTACGGCTATGCTCCCTACGTTGCGCCTTGCATAGCAACTGCCCACTTAGCCAGAAATATACGATTCCATTTGGCCAACTACTTATGTCCCAAAGCAATGATAACCAGCTGCGGTTTTATTACAAGTTCCCGGTTTCTGCCCGTATATCAGAACCCGGAGGGGTTTCAGCGACTGAAACATTCAAGATAGAAAGCCGCTTTTACCTCAGGGAACTCTATAAAAAAGCCGCTGACCTTGCACACATTCAAGGCACAGCGGCTTTCTGTTACCACCCAGACAGTTACTTGTAAACCGGAAGACGCGAACAGATTTCCAGCACTTTGGCTTTCACTGCTGCTTCCACCTGTGCATCACCGGAACCATCGCCCAGGGCGTCCAGGACATCGCAGATCCAGCCAGCCAGGGCTGCTGAGTCTTCTTCATTAAAGCCGCGACGGGTAATAGCCGGAGTACCGATACGAAGGCCACTGGTTACGAAAGGTGAACGAGGGTCATTAGGCACCGCGTTCTTGTTCACCGTGATATTTGCACGGCCAAGGGCCGCCTCGGCATCTTTACCGGTGTATTCCTTACCGATCAGATCCATCAAGAACAGGTGGTCATCGGTCCCACCGGAAACGATATTGATACCCCGCTCCATCATCACCCGGGTCATGGCCCGGGCATTCTCGACCACCTGGGCCTGATAAGTCTTGAATTCATCAGACATAGCTTCTTTGAAGCAGACAGCCTTGGCAGCAATCACATGGCACAGAGGACCGCCCTGGGATTCAGGAAAGACGGCAAAATTCAGTTTCTTGTTCAGCTCTTCATCTTCAGCGGCCAGAATCAAACCACCGCGCGGTCCACCCAGGGTTTTGTGAGTGGTGGTGGTGACCACATCAGCAATGCCCACTGGCGAAGGATAAACGCCCGCAGCCACCAGCCCGGCAACATGCGCCATGTCAACCAGGAAGTAAGCACCGACCTTATCGGCAATATCCCGAAAACGCTGCCAGTCAACAATCCTGGAGTAGGCAGAAAAGCCACCAATAATAAGTTTGGGTTTATGCTCCAGGGCAAGGCGCTCAACTTCTTCGTAATCCAACTCACCGGTATCAGGCGTAATGCCGTACTGCACTGCATTATAGATTCGTCCGGAGGAGCTGACGCTGGCACCGTGGGTAAGGTGGCCACCATGGGCCAGACTCATGCCAAGAATCGTATCACCGGGCTTCAGCAGCGCCATGAATACCGCCGAGTTGGCCTGGGAACCCGAGTGCGGCTGAACGTTGGCGTAGCCTGCGCCAAACAGTGCCTTGGCACGATCAATGGCCAGCTGCTCAACCACATCAACGTGCTCACAGCCGCCGTAGTAACGTTTGCCGGGATAGCCTTCAGCGTATTTGTTGGTCAGCGCACTGCCCTGAGCTTCCATAACTCTTGGACTGGCATAGTTCTCGGAAGCGATCAGCTCGATATGTTCTTCCTGACGCAGGGTTTCTGCATCAATAGCCGCCTTAAGCTCCGGATCAAATTCAGCGATGGTCATGTCCTTTGTGAACATTCATTACCTCGGTTGCCTGTTAACAGCCCGCCGAGGAGACTGTCGGACTTAAGACTGTCCTACTGCGGTTGCGATAAAATGGTCTAAAAATTCCTGCTTCTTCGTCAAATAGCCCCGCTATTCTCCTCAGAAGCAGAAATTTTTATCCTCAATTTCTCGCAATCCTCGCTACGGACGCTTAAGTCCGACAGGCTCCAAGAGGCTGTGAAATGCCTGGATATTGGTGGTGAAACGCTATTCTAATACAGCCCGCAGGAAATCGGCAGTAAAAACCACTCAATGTCCATGATGAACACCCTGTTTAACGCCTCTTTTACGCAAAGACAGGCCCAAAGGATTTTTGGCTCAGGAATGGCTCAGACGCCGTGCATTCGGCCCGCTCCCGGAACTGTGTCTTAGCAACAACGTTACCACCCCTGGCAGATAATCCAGCGAAATAATAAAAAATGCTGACAAACATTTTGAACCAGCAGTTAACTTCTCTGTCGAATAGATCCAACTCTACAAAAAACACGCCACAACATGATACCAGCAATCTGTTCACCCAACAGGACTGAACCACCCGTTGAACCCCCTGCACTTCACCGTTTTGGCATTGATTCCGAAGCCAAAGAGCACTGCTTCAACCGGTCAGTTGCCAGAGAGCCTCCTCACGAAAATTTTATACGTGATGAGATTCTGGATGATTTACAAACCATCCGGAGCGTCAGAACAATTACTACTGTCAATGCGACAGAACTCACGTTATTTCAAAATAAAGAGACGATTACCAGAATACGAAAGCTGAGAGACATGACCAATCTTGCCTTACTTCGGTTACAAGACACAGAAAACACGCAGGTGACTGCATTTACTCCCCCGGAGTCGCCTGTCTCGTTGCTTGCCCATGAAGTCGGGGCCGCCCACGGTTCTGACCACGGTAATCGCCGCAAACTCAGGGCACGGATCCAGGCCAGCACTCACGGTGTTGTCCACGGGACCGGCGTTGTGGCGAAAAAGCGGTTCAAAAAAGGTCAATTCATCTCTCTGTATCACGGCCCACTGATATTCCGAATAAGAAGCCGACAGTCGGGCCAGCAACAAAAATTCAATGTATTCAAACTGGAACAGGGTAAAAAAGGGCCTGTTCCCCGATTTATGGAGAAAGATACTTTTGCTGCCTGGTCTGGCATTTTTCTCAAGTATTCCGGAACGCCCGGCATTGAGATTGGCCGTGATGCTGTCGGCCCCATTCGATATCTGAACCACTCCAAAAATGCCAATGTAAAAATCATCACACCCCGGGTATTGAGTAGATTTCCAGTTAATCAATGCGATCAGATTCTGTTAAGGGTTACTGCCCTGAAAGACATTGCCCTCGGAGAAGAACTGCTATTCGATTACGATCCGGGCCTACCAGAGTCAGAGATTGACTTTACGCTATCAACAGTAGAAAAACCCGGGCAAAAGAGTGCAATAGCTATTCATAATACTGTCAGGAAGGTTTATCAAAAAACGGTAGCAGGCTAAATGCCTGCTACCGGCAACGGTTTATTAATAGCACCTAACCAATTTCATGTTACTTAAAGGAAGCGAGATGTTTTTTTAAGTCATCAATATTCATCCAGGTTTGCTTACCGTTAAACATTGAACCCATTAAAAACTTTTGTAGCTCATTAATATTTTTCATTGTTAACTTATCCATATCTTTGCTTAGTTCAATTTTTAATGAAGACAAAAAAGAAGCAATATCTTCCAAAATTGACGGGTTATTAGATAAAATTATATTCAGTAGTTTTTTATTATTGTCATCCAGACCTGCCTTCAATTGTTCAAGTCTTATCGGATGAAGTGTTTTGCCACGAATACCCTGAATTTTATCCATGATATGACCGACTTGAATATCAAGTGATTCTGGCAGATCAACTTCTTTTTCCTTTGTTTTTGCCGACCTTTTCCTCCCACCCTTTAGACATTTTTCGTTCAGCTTTTTAACTCTCTGGATTATTTTTTCTCTTTGATTTTTGTCTGCCTTATTATCTACTGACGAGATACTGAAGTCTATTTCAGAGTCTTCCTGATTTGTATCATAATCAAATAACAGCTCTTCTCCCTTCTTAATATCTCTCAGGGCTACAACCGTCAGCTTAAGAGTTTCCCGGTCACCCCACGCTAACGAGTCCACATTTGTACAGCTGATCATTACATTGGGTTGCTTGGAGTGATTCAGGAATCGGATATCATGTTCACAGTCACGGCCAAGCTCAATGACAGGTACGCCAGCTTGGGCAATAGTAACGTTCGACCATGCAACATAAGTGTCGTTTTCCAGGATATTAACACCCGCAGTGTCAGCATCGCCCGGGGCCTTGATGGTAAAGACAACATATTTGCCATTTTTCGGATTAATGGTTCTGAACACCAATGGTCCATCGTAAGGGCATATTATCTGTTCCGCTTTGAAGTTTTGGTTAGCAATGACGCCGGTACCATGTACAACACCTTCTGTTGACCTTATGCATGGGGGAGGGAGATCGGTGCCCGGGGATGTTGGTGTCATTGCCCTTTCTGAAACAGGAGAGTCCGGGGAATACACCACCTCTTGACCATTAACAACCGTGATCCCGGCACCCTGATTTAAACGTTGAATTTGTTCGTCAACCGTTTTTCTGAGAGTTAACAATTGGTTTGTAATTCCTGAATAATCTTCCCAGGGAACTAATTCGATATTTCTGGCGCGTAAAAGAACCATTAAATAACCAAACACAGCTTCCATATCATTAAGGCAATTGTTGCAGCTGGGTGGCCGGGAATTAACGGAAGGCTGGGCGCTATTAACAATTGCTACATTCCTTTCAACCTGATCGAGTCGCATTTTTTTTGCCGGGGAAGGGGTACTTTCTGTTAAATCAGATTTTTCCTCTCTTGAGTAAGATGGACCCTTTGTCGGTGTTTGGCCAAACCCGATTCCAGATGGAAGCATTGATTTTATCCTTCATGGTTTTATTGGTATTCCACTTTTTCTGACCATAAAAACAGCTTTTAGTTCAAAAAATATCTCTATTATACTTTTTGATTTTTAGACCAATTTATCGCAACCGCACGACTGCATGGATGCAGGAGCCAGGGCAACGCAGGAGCAGTTGCCGCGTAGGACAGTCTTAAGTCCAACAGGCTCCTGGACGGGCGCTATTCTCAGACAGCCTCCCAGAGAATCAAAGGACAAGCGAGAGTGGGAGCACGTTTATGAAATATCCGGGCTATCTTTTGACACTAGATTTTGGCCTGAATTTTCTTTCATAAAGGACAAAAATTGTTGTTTATCCGGGAATGCGGACAAGATAAATACCATGCGTTGACATGATTTCCCACTGGATTTTATGTCACTAGCTGTGCCTATTGAAAAGACGTTTTCTGAAACAATGCAGCCGTTTTCTGGATAGGGATATTGTTTAACTGTTTCAGGAATATGTTCTGTTTCAGGAATATGTTCTGTTTCAGGAATATGTTCTGTTTCAGGAATATGTTTTGTTTCAGGAATATGTTTTACTGTAGAAAAAAGCTTCGAAAAAAACGTTTTTGATGCTTTATCGGCTTCTGGTGCTTTATCGGCTTCTGGTGCTTTTTCAGCAAAGAGCAGATCTCCACCGGAGTATGCACCGTCCTTCTGCTTGCATGGCGAAATGACTGATGACATGGTTAAAGGGGCCCAGCCAGTACTCCAGGGAATATTCACTATTTCAGGGTTGTCTGAATTGAGCGTGTATCTTACTATTCTGACACTCATAGGAACTGACTGACCGGACCAATTGCCTAGAGTTGCCATTTTTTCCAGGTTGGAGCAAACGAAATTAGCCATTGATTCAGTGGCATTATTTTTAGCTAGCCTCATTCTCACATCAACTTCATTGGCTAATTTACAAGATTTGTCAAATGTGACAATGGGTGCTCTTACTGTAAGTCCCAAATCAACCGTACTCCCGAACATATCCATATATTGGTAATGATCAGGGGAAAAGCCATTAAGTCGGGTTGGGTGGAAAACCTTTTCATTTGGGCCATGAATATCATTAACACTTTTTAAGTCTTTTATGCCCTGGTATACCTGACGCACTAAATTTTTCTCATAACAGTCTTCAAGGCTGATAACAAGTCGGCCCTCAAACTTGCCTTCCATTTGATCAGTGGCATTGTTCAAGACTTCGCGCAGTTTGAAATTATATTGTGAAGTAATGTCTGCTGTAGGTCCCATTAACATAAGGAAATCCTCATTCAAAAATTTAAAGTGGCCAACCTAAAGAGATTGGTATGATAGTAGAAACATATAAATATTTTGACATTGGCAGTTATGAAAAAGTTCCATGCTGACTTAAACGGCGTTTTCCACCATTTTCATGGGGTGGATCCAGAGGAATTTTTCAGAGCAGGGATAAAATGTCTGTAATCACAAAAGCATCACAAAAGTGCCTCCCAATACCGCTTCTTCAAATCCCGAATACTCTCAAACAGGCTGGTTAAAGATCTTCCTTTGATTCTTCATAAATTTTTCCAGGCACCATATTTGATGCTGCTGACACCAACAGATCTAGTTACACCATTGAGAATCTCAAACACCGGGAATGACTTTACAACTCCAACATTGTTTTACCATTCTTTGTTGTATTGTATTATTCAGTTCAATTTATCACGGATAAAATGATGTCTCAGTTCGTTTACACCATGAATCGGGTGAGCAAAATCGTTCCCCCGAAACGTCAGATCCTAAAAGATATTTCTCTCTCCTTTTTCCCGGGTGCCAAAATTGGTGTTCTGGGCCTGAACGGTGCGGGCAAGTCCACCCTGCTGCGGATTATGGCCGGTGTGGATAAAGAGTTTGATGGCGAAGCCCGCCCTCAGCCCAACCTGAACGTCGGCTATCTGCCCCAGGAGCCTGAGCTGGATCCGGCCAAAACCGTCCGCGAAGTGGTTGAAGAAGCACTGGGGGAAGTTAAGGCCGCTCAGCAGCGTCTGGATAAAGTTTATGCCGCCTACGCTGATTCGGATGCCGACTTTGATGCCCTGGCCACGGAACAGGCCCGTCTGGAAAACATTATTCAGGCCGCCGATGCCCACAACCTGGAGCGCAAGCTGGAAGTGGCAGCAGACGCCCTGCGTCTGCCTGAGTGGGATGCAAAAATTGAACACCTCTCTGGTGGTGAGCGTCGCCGCGTGGCTCTCTGCCGCCTGCTGCTCTCCAGCCCTGAAATGCTGCTGCTGGACGAACCCACCAACCATCTGGATGCGGAATCCGTTGCCTGGCTGGAACGCTTCCTGGTTGAATACCCAGGAACCGTTGTTGCCATCACCCACGACCGTTACTTCCTGGACAATGCCGCTGGCTGGATTCTGGAACTGGACCGTGGTGAAGGTATTCCTTACCAGGGCAACTACAGCGCCTGGCTGGAACAGAAAGAGCAACGTCTGGAACAGGAACAGAAGCAACAGGATGCCCGCCGCAAGGCCATGGAACACGAGCTTGAGTGGGTTCGTTCCAATGCCAAGGGCCGTCAGTCCAAATCCAAAGCCCGTCTGGCCCGCTTTGAAGAGATGCAGTCCCAGGACTTTCAGAACCGTAACGAAACCAATGAAATCTACATTCCACCCGGTCCACGCCTGGGTGACAAGGTGATTGAAGTCAACAACCTGAGCAAAGGGTTCGGTGACCGCCTGCTGATTGATGACCTGAGCTTCAGCATTCCCAAAGGGGCCATTGTCGGCATTATCGGCGGTAATGGTGCCGGTAAATCCACCCTGTTCAAAATGATCACCGGGCAGGAGCAGCCGGATTCCGGAACCGTTGAGCTGGGAGACACCATTAAAATCTCCAACGTCCAGCAGCTTCGTGATGAGCTGGATGACAGCAAAACCGTCTGGGAAGCCATTTCCGATGGCCAGGACATTCTGCGCATCAACAACTATGAAGTGCCATCCCGTGCTTATATTGGCCGCTTCAACTTCAAGGGTGGCGATCAGCAGAAGCGTGTCGGTGAACTCTCCGGTGGAGAGCGGGGCCGTCTCCAGCTGGCGGCCACATTAAAAGACGGTGGTAATGTGCTGCTACTGGACGAACCTTCCAACGACCTGGACGTTGAGACCCTGCGTGCCCTGGAAGAAGCCCTGCTGGCATTCCCCGGCTGTGCCATGGTGATCTCCCACGACCGCTGGTTCCTGGACCGTGTTGCCACTCATATTCTGGCCTACGAAGGCGACTCCAAAGTGACCTTCTTTGAAGGTAACTACACCGAGTATGAAGCTGACCGCCTCGACCGCCTGGGTGCAGAAGCCGCTGGTCCGCACCGTATTAAGTACAAACGGATTGATGCCTGACGATATCTGCTAATGATGCACCCGATCATCTAGCCCGGATATTTCATAAACTGCCCCGAATCTCGCGCAGGACTTTGTCGCTCTAAGGGATTTTGTGAGGGAGCGCCGTACCGGGGAGTATGGTCGACTGAACAAAACTCCCTTAGAGCGGCAAAGGACAAGCGAGAGTGGGAGCACGTTTATGAAATATCCGGGCTAGAGCAGCTAAGCGTTGATCTTAGGGTATACATTAAGCGCCTACTCCCCGCTTGGGTAAGTTAAAGATCGAACCACGAAGGTCACGAAGAGCACAAAGAAGAGATTTTCTTTTCCTTCGGCTCTTTGTGTTCTTCGTGGTTCCATCCGAAAACCATTGAAAATGGAGGGGTAAGCTTCTTCAGATCAGAATAAGAACCTATCGCTATCAAACTGCCCAGAGGGAATGTCTAACGTACTGTCACTAACAGGGCATTGAGAGCTGGAGTAACATTCTAAGTCTATAGTTTCACTCCGGCTGTTGGAGTAAACAGCGTCAACAGAATCAACCGGCCAGCTCTCGAAAGGCTTTTCAGAAGGGGTCGTGTCGAATAACTTCTTATATTCAAGATTCATTTTTTCCAGCCCCAGTTTCAATCTATCCCAGCTAAAAAATTTAGTAGATGGGTCGAATACGGTGCGAAGAGGGATGGATTTATTTAAGTTATTGATAAAAATAGCGTTCTGTTTCCATAAATCATAACGAACGATGTGGAGTTCTGTCTTTTGGTCAAAAATAGCTGGATACGTGTTTCTCAGGTTGAGAAATAATAAATCGGTTCGAATGTCTTCCAGAAGATTTTTGAAAGCAGCTTCTGGAGTTGTCGCATTGTTAATAGCAGCAGACGTATAGCCCAAATTACACATGGGCTCGTTGGGGTTAAACTTCACATAAATGATAATCATTGGTTGAGGGTGAAACTGGATGAATTCGTCTGTGTAGCAACATTTTTCATCATAAAATACATCAGCGATTGTGTACTGTTTTTGGGCAAATGACTCAAGGAGCCATGCAATAATTTGGGTATGGTTGTTCTTCAGAAAGTCTTTTGCCTCTTGATGTGGGAAAGTTACCAGGGGATAAGGGCAGAGAGCTTTCGTGCCGGAGCTGATCGAGGCATTGGTTCCTACGACGGTACAAAGGTTATTAGTGCATTCCAGTGGCAAACTCTCTCTTAATAATGTGCTGTTATCGTAGACTTTAATCGTTGAAGGACTGACAGCACCCTTACACTCAGGACAGGGCTGCTGATAATTTAATAGCCTATTAGTGCATTCTGAGTGGTACACATGGAAGCATGGTAACAAGGATAATGGTTTGATTTCAGTACTGGTTAAAGTTTGCAGGCAAAGAGCGCAATTACCTTGTAGAGCAGCTTCTACTCGCCGGGATGACTGTGTAGCTTGAAGCTGGTGCCCCTTAAAGTTTGCATTATTAGCTGGAGACGTTGATTCAGATGTATGGGCTGTAGGGTCAGGGATAACGTATTCAGGCTGTTTCCCAATGCTGCTGGTATCAATCAAGTTGTATCTCCACTTTTCCTGAAGTTAATTTCATCTTTTGACTATTTTCACAATGAAAAGTTCCTGACCGGACTTACAGTAGGTTTCGTTAAATGGTAACTGTCCTCTTAGCCAGAAATATACACTTCCATTTGGCCAACTACTTATCTGCTGCTAATGCACCTGAGTTAATTCGAGGTGATCAGGTATTACCCGGTTAAGCTTCTTCAGATCAGAATAAGAAACTATCGGTATCAAACTCCCCAGAGGGAATTTCCAACGCACTTTCACTGACAGGGCGTTGAGAGCCGGGCGTGCTCCATTCTGCGTCTGCGGTTCCCCTCAGGCTGTTGGAGTGAAAACCGACAACAGAATCAAATCCCCGGCTCTGAAAAGATCTCATCCGGGAAAAATCATTACACTCGAAAAATCTTTGAGAAGGAGTTGTTTCGAATAACTTCTTATATTCAAAACCCTGTTTTTCCAGCTCCAGTTTCAATCTATCCCAGCTAAAAGATTTAGTCGATGGATTGAATATGGTGCGAAGAGGGACGGAGTTATTTTTGTCATTGATAAAAATAGCGTTGTATGTCCATAAATCATAACGGTAGATGTATAGGTCTGTGTTGCAGTCAAAAATGGCTGGATGCGAGTTTCTCAGACTGAGAATTAATAAATCGGTTCGAATGTCTTCCACAAGATTTGCGAAAGCAGATTCTGCCGTTTTTGCTTTATTAATATCTGCAGACGAATAGTACAATTCTTTCATTGGCTCGTTAGGGTTGTGCTGCACAGAAAGCGTAATCGCTGGTTTCTGGTGAATGTGTTCGAATTCTGTTCCACAATATTTTTCGTAATAACGCACATTAGCCGTTGTGTAGTGTTTTTGAGCAAATGACTCAAGGAGCCATTCAATAATTTGGGGATGGTTGTTTTCCAGAAAGTTTTCAGCCTCCTGATATGGGAAAGTTGCAAGAGGATAAGGACAGAGAGCTTGCGTGCCGGAGCTGATTGAGGCATTGGCACCTACGACAAGACAAAGGTCTTCAGTGCATTCCAGTGGCAAATTCTCTCTCAATAATGTGCTGTTTTGGTAAATTTTAATTTTTGAAGGACTGGCAAGAGCCCTGCAGTCAGGACAGGACTGTTGACTTAATGCTGGAGCATAACATTCTGAGTGGTACACATGGAAACATGGCAACAAGGATAATGGCTTGATTTCAGTATTGATGAAAGTTTCCAGGCACAGAGCGCACTTACCTTGCAAAGCAGCTTCTACTCGCCGGGATGACTGTGTAGCTTGAAGCTGGTGCCCCTTAAAGTTTGCATTATCAGCTGAAGACGTTGATGTAGGGGCTGCAGATTCAGGGATAACGTATTTGGGCTGTGCCCCACTGCTGGTGTTAATCAAATTGTATCTCCACTTAACCTGAAGTGAATTTCATTTTTTCGACTAATTTCACAGTGAAAAGTTCATAACCGGGCTTACCGGTGAAACTGGATGGGCACGACAAGGTCTTTGCGAACTTCACCCGGACTGGCTGGGGAGCAGATACGATCGTCAATATTTAAACCTGAATTCTGATTCAGGAAAGCGAGTCCTCTACCCAATTCTCAATTCGCAGTCCGTCCACCCGTTTAACCCCCCGGGTATTATTGGTCACCAGTACCAGACCTTCACTTCGACAATGGCCGACAATATGCAGGTCATTAAGTAGTTGGCCAAATGGAATCGTATATTTCTGGCTAAGTGGGCAGTTACTATGCAAGGCGCAACGTAGGGAGCATAGCAGTAGCTATGTGACCGGAGTTGCAACGCCGCAGAGTGATTGACAACTTAGTCAGAAATATATGATTTCATTTGGTTAACTACTTATTCACAGACAGCAATATCGGAAGGGCGGAACACCTGCAAACCGGACACATCCAGTAATGACTGCTGGTACATCAAGGTTGCCAGTGCTGTAATCCGGGTGGGACGAAGTGCTTTCAAACCGGAAACCGGCAGGCTGCCTAACAGCGACAGCAGATAAAATCCAACAGACTCCATCAGCCGAAACTCATCACGATTGCCATGCAGCAATGACGGCTGGTAAATAGCCAGAGAGCGAAGCCCCAGTGCTTTCAGCCCACTCTCCGCCTCACCTTTCACCTTCATATAAAAGGCCTGCGACCCCTTATCTGCGCCATAAGCACTGATCAGATGAAACGACGGCTGTCCATGGTCCACTGCCCACTGACCAAGTGCCAGAACATAGTCACGATCAACTTTGGCAAAGGCTGACCTTGAGCCAGCTTTCTTTATGGTGGTACCAAGACAACAGAACAAGACGTCAACGGTTAAATCCAGATCCTGTAACTGATCCAGGCTCAGCACCACCTCCCTGACTTTGGCGTGACCCGCCCATTGTGTCGTTCGGTAGTGCAGAACAACGACCTCGGAGTAGTGGCTTCGCTCCAGCAGGTATTGCATCAACACCTGCCCGGTGGCACCGGTCGCACCAACCACCATGGCAACCCTTGGGGGCTTTTCTTTACTCATCCTTTTTAACCCGACTATCCAGTTGAGTAGAATCACAAATACCAGTCGAAATCCACTGGCAAATCAAGTAAAAAGTGCGGCATAACTATTTTAAAATGAGATCGCAGTTTATGACCAGGCTTGCAGAAACATTGGCCGCCATTGACCAGCTTCACCAGATGGACCCAAGCGTCATTGATGATACCCCGGCAGAATTAAACTACGCCCGGCAAATGACCCACTGGTTACAACAGCTGGCTCCGGATGCTTCTGAGGAGTTGCAGATCGCCGTTCGCAGTCAGCACCTCTGCCGCTGGGAAATCCCCCGGTCAGAATACCCTGAAGGACGAACCGGCTACCTGAAGTGGCGCACCGAACTGGGCAAGCTGCATGCCCGAAAAGCCGGTGAAATCATGGCCAGAAACGGTTATTCAGAAGCAAGCTGTGCACAAGCGTCCGCGATTATCCGCAAGCAGGGCATCAAGCGAAATGCCGACACTCAGACGCTGGAAGACTGTGCCTGCCTGGTCTTTTTGACCCACGACTTTTCGGCCTTTGCCGCCAAACACCCCAGGGACAAGGTGATCGCCATTGTGCAGAAAACCTGGAAGAAAATGTCTGAGCAGGCCCAGCAGAAAGCGTTGGCGTTGCCATTTGCAGAGCCTGACCTGCAGGTTCTTCAGGAGGCGTTGGCGTAGGAACAGTCATACTTCAATAAGCGCTGCCCGCTGCCCGAAAAAGACAGACCGCATGTGCCTGTGCTTTTGCGGGCAGCGGGCAGCGGTCTCAGACAACAACTTACCAGAGCCCCCCCCCAAACCCACCACCTTTTGTTCCCTACCTTCCCTGCTTTACGTACAATACCCTACGGGATTGATGGGGAGTAAAGCTGTGATCAGTAGGCTGGATCAGAAAACAACAAACACCTTATATAGCCACTTTGCCCGTGAGCTGGCCTCTGCTGGCTTCAGCGGGGATATTGAGCTGGGCTATGCCGACCGGACCGTTCTGGCAACAGACAATTCAATCTACCAGGTACTGCCAGAGGGAGTGCTCTACCCTCGCTCAACAGCAGACATCAGCAAGATTCTGACCCTGGCCAATAAGCCATCGTTCCATCAGATCGTCGTGTCTCCCCGTGGTGGTGGTACCGGCACCAATGGTCAGTCGCTGACGTCTGGTTTTATGGTGGACACCAGTCGTTATATGCACCGGGTGCTGGAGATCAACACAAAAGAGCGCTGGGCCAGGGTTCAATCCGGCGTGGTCAAGGACTACCTGAACGAGCTGGCGGCGAAAGAAGGCCTGTTCTTTGCCCCGGAACTCTCCACCAGCAACCGGGCAACCGTGGGCGGCATGGTGAATACCGATGCCAGTGGTCAGGGTTCCGTAGTGTATGGCAAAACCCGCCACCATGTACTTGAACTGACCTCAGTGCTTGCCGATGGCACGGTATGGAACTCCTCACCAGTCGATAACGATCAACTTGAGCAACTGTGTCAACGACAGGATCGTATTGGCGAGATTTATAACACCCTGAAAAAGACCCACCGCGAACATCAACAACAGGTGTCTGACGTATTCCCGCACCTGAATCGAAACCTGACCGGCTATGACCTGGCCAATATTGTCAATAAAGATAACCAGCATGATCTGAATGCCATTCTCTGCGGTTCCGAAGGAACCCTGGCCATCATCAGTGAAATCAAAGTTAACCTGCTGCCTATTCCCAAACACTCTGCCCTGGTACTGGTTTTCTACAGAAGTTTCCAGGACTCGCTGCAGGATGCCCAGACACTGATGTCCGCCGTGCCAGATTCCATTGAAACCATCGACTCCCGTGTGCTTGGGCTGGCAAAGGCTGACAGTGTCTGGGAAAGCGTCAAAGACTTCTTTCCCAGGCAGAGTGATGATATTGACGGCATCAACTTTGTCGAGTTTACCGGCGACGATGAAGCGGAGATTCAGCAGGGTATCGATCGCCTGAAAGCCGTACTGGAACAACCGGTCAGTATCTGGCGTGCCGGTCACAGCGTAGTGAACGGCACCGGCAATGTTAAAAAAATCTGGAACATGCGCAAGCAGGCTGTCGGGCTGCTGGGCAATATGAAAGGCGACGCACGCCCTATACCCTTTGTGGAAGATGTGGCGGTTCCTCCGGAAAATCTCGCTGACTTTATTCAGGCATTTCGGGCACTACTGGACAGTCACAACCTTTCCTATGGCATGTTCGGGCATGTGGATGCCGGTGTTCTCCATGTCCGCCCGGCCATCGATATGAAAGACCCGGAACAGGAGAAACTGGTCCGGTTAATCAGTGATGACGTGGCCGCCCTGGCCAAAAGTTATGGTGGTGTGCTCTGGGGCGAGCACGGTAAAGGGATCCGTTCGGAATACGCACCGGACTTCTTTGCCGAGCTCTACCCGGTGCTGCAGGAAATTAAAGGCGTATTTGATCCCTACAACCAGTTAAACCCCGGCAAGATTGCCACCCCCGCCACCGAACCGGTTCAGCTGCTGAAGATTGATGAAGTGCCCACCCGTGGCCAGCAGGACCGGGAAATTGAGCGCAATGCCTTTGCCGCGTTTACCAGCAGTTTGTACTGCAACGGCAATGGTGCCTGCTTTAATTACAACCCCAACAGCGCCATGTGCCCCACCTGGAAAGCCACCTATGACCGGACGCAATCCCCAAAAGGCCGCTCGGGCCTGGTGCGGGAGTGGCTGCGGTTACAAACCGCCGCTGGTGCCGACATAGCTGGCGAAAGCCATAAGATCCGTCAGGCGGGCCCACTCTACAACGGTGGTCAGAAACTGATAAACCTGGTGAACAAATGGCGGGGTGAAGAGGACTTCAGTCATCAGGTGTATGGCGCTCTGGATAACTGCATGAGCTGTAAATCCTGTGCCGGACAGTGCCCGATTCAGGTCAATGTTCCCGATCTGCGTTCCCGTTACTTCGAACTTTACCACGGCCGCTACCCGAGACCGGTCAAACACCATGTGGCCGGTTTACTGGAGCCAATGCTGCCGGTACTCGCCAGGATCAAACCGGCTTACAATCTGGTTATGGGCTGGTCAGTGGCCAATACCCTTGCCAGCAAAACCATTAGTCTGCAGGATATTCCGGCGATTACCAGTTCATCGCCGGTTAACGACTGCTGTCGTGCTGGTGCGGCCATTGCCAACCGCACGTTACTGGATGCCATCCCCGATAGTGAACGGGATAAAACCGTCATTATTATTCAGGATGCCTTTACCAGCTTCTTTGAAACACCGCTGCTGACCGACCTGGTTGAGCTGCTGATTCGTCTTGGCTACCGCCCATTGATTGCCCCCTACCGCCCCAATGGAAAAGTGCTCCATGTCTATGGCTTCCTGGGTCGGTTTGAAAAAATCGCCAGAACCAATGGTGAGGAGCTGAAAGCACTGGCCGACAGTGGCATCAGCCTGGTGGGCATTGATGCGGCGGTTACCCTGACCTATCGGGATGAGTACCGGGAAGTGATGGGCGACAGGTCCCCGGAAGTACTGCTCCTGTCCGAATGGTTCGCCAAACAGTCAGAAACAATACGTCAGTTGCAATTAAGCCTTGCCTCCGCTGAGGCAGAAGACTTTGTGCTACTGGGCCACTGCACAGAAATCTCCAATGTCCCCGCAGCTCCTGCTCAATGGCAACAGTTATTCAGTGACCTGGGCCTGAAACTCACCTATAAAGCCACCGGCTGTTGTGGGATGGCGGGCATCTACGGCCATGAGACCCGTAATCAGGATACCTCAAGAAAGCTCTACGATATGAGCTGGAAGGAGGTTGTGCAGAACCCTGAACACAGTGGCAGGCTGGTAGCTACCGGTTATTCCTGTCGCAGCCAGGTGAAACGTTATGGTGATGGCAAGATTCCACACCCGGTTCAGGCACTGCTGCAGGTGATGAAACAACAGGCTTTGAATTAGCCTTTTTGAACCACGAAGGGCACGAAGAGCACTAAGTCTTTGTGACCTTTGTGGTTCCAGTGCTTGCACGACAACCTTCTTGTATTGCAGTGAAAAAATCTTATCGATATAGCTGATGGGTTGCCGCCGTCACATCATAGGCTGCAGAGACTTCCTTCAGGAATTCATCAGCCACCACCGCCAGCGCACGGTAAAAGCCACTCTCATCCGCCTCTGCCAGCAATTCCAGATAACGGCCAGACCATGGCAGCAGATGGGTGCCAAGCAACTCCACCACCGCATCGTCATTCTCCGTTTCCATAAAGTAAGCCATGGCCAGAATCATCAGGCCAAACTGATCTTCCGGCTCATTCAAATCGGTATCCAGTTCCACCTGGTTTGCCCGCAGAAACTGGCGATAGGCCTGCGCCGTTTCACCCAGCAGCAAATTTTCCCGGTCCAGATAAACCGATCCCCAGGGCGGTGCTGGCATAGAGCCCTGCCCCTCAAACAACATGGAAAATTGATAAGTCAATTCCGCTATATCCACAGAACACAGCTGTGCAGCAGCTTCTTCAATAACAGAAGGATTCTGCCAGTCCAACAGAGCAGGCAGCTCAGCCAGTTCGGCAATAACGCTACCGGCTTCTTCGGAGGTTGGAGAGTAATAAAACAGGGTTCCCAGCATTCTGGGAAGAACAGCAATAGCAGACAACTCGGCACTTCCTGAAATCAAACGTACGCAGACGACTAACTATAGTAGCAGGCGATTTTCTTGAGTATATGGACTAATACCGAAAACCTTTCCCTCACGTCCTGAACGCCTCAATTGCCACAATAAACGGATCGGCCTGATACGCTGCCCAGTAATCGCTCCCCCTGGCCTTAAGCCCTTCTTCCGATACGGCTGGATAAAGCACATTCACGTTGGTCAAACCTGCCTCTTGTAAGCACTGAACAATGGTATCGGTAGACCAGCAGTAATCGGTAAAATGAACCTCAGTATCCCCGACGTGAATGGCCAGCTCAAACGGATCACCGTCCTGCAGGTTTGCCACAGCGTCCACTTTTTTTCCATAGCAGTCATCCGGTGTCTGAGGATTACCCTGCACCCGGGCATGACGCTCAGAATCCAGCGCCAGCAGATAACTATAGCCGCCCGGTGACGTATGATGCCAGAGGGTTTCGGCCAGCTCTTTCAGATGGTTCAGGCTGCCCAGGCGACAGGTCAGCCAGAAGGCCAGCACCGCAGAAAATGAACGCTCCAGTCGCAATGTCGTTGGATCCGCCTGCTTGTACTCAATACTCGGTTCAGCAGACTCGTTCAACTGTATAGCCCGATCCAGCATGGCCGGGCACTGATCCACCCCCACCACATACTCAGCCCCGGCCGCCAGGGCAAGGCGGGAAAAGAAACCTTCGCTGCAGCGCAAGTCCAGCACAGAATTTACCGGGTGTGTCACAAACAGACTTTTTACATAAGGGGTGTAAACGTATTTGCCAACGGGGGACTCAGCCACCGCAATGGCATAATCATCCGGCGTGAAAAAATGACTCATATTTACGCATCCTTAAATGAGCAGTCTGCTCAAATCCAGAGAAATGGATTATTCGGTCAGGTGTAAGAAAACCGTCGCTAATGGCGGTAGCGTCATCACTAATGAATGCAGCTGATGATGCATTGGCACGGGCTCTGCCACCAGGGACCGTTCATTCAACACACCACTGCCGGCAAACTCACGACTGTCGGAACTAAACACCTCTTTCCAGACACCGGCTCCGGGGACTCCCAGCCGGTAATGGGGCCTGACCACCGGGGTAAAATTACAAATGACCACCACCGGTGAGTCATTGAAGGTATGCCGACTGAAGGCAATGACTGACTGAAGCACATCATCAGTAATTAACCACTGAAAACCCGTTGGGTCATAATCGGACTGCCATAAAGCAGGTGAGGCCTGGTAAGTGGCATTCAAATGCCTGACCATAGTCGTCAGGCCACGGGAAAATTCTTTTTCCTCCGGTAATAACCAGTCCAGCTGACCATCGTGATTCCATTCACGGTAGGAACCCAGCTCCGCGCCCATAAACAACAATTTTTTACCTGGATGCCCGAACATATAACCGTACAAAGCGCGAAGGTTGGCAAACTGCTGCCACTCATCTCCCGGCATTCGGCTGAGCAGTGTGCCTTTGCCATGGACCACCTCATCATGGGAAAGCGGTAAAATAAAGTGTTCACTGTCGTTGTACACCATACTGAACAGGATCTGATCATGGTGATAACGACGATGCTCCGGGTAGCGGGCCAGGTAATTCAGGCTGTCATGCATCCACCCCATATTCCACTTGTAACCAAACCCCAGTCCGTTGTCGTAAGTAGGCATTGAGACGCCGGGCCAGCTGGTAGACTCTTCAGCAATCATCATGGCATCAGGATAGTGCTGATATACGGCTTCATTCAGCTCCCTGATAAACTGGACGGCCTCAAGGTGCTCATTGCCCCCCAGAACATTGGGCTGCCACTCTCCCTCCCCCCTTGAATAGTCGAGATAGAGCATGGAAGCGACCGCATCCACCCGCAGACCATCCACATGGAACTGTTCAAACCAGAACAACGCATTGCTGATCAGAAAGTGTCTGACCTCCGGGCGTCCGTAGTTATAAATATGTGTCTGCCAGTCCGGATGCCATCCCCTCTGGGGATCTTCATATTCATAAAGATGGGTGCCATCAAAGTGGGCCAGGCCATGACTGTCAGAGGGAAAGTGTGCCGGAACCCAGTCAAGAATGACCCCGATACCGGCGTCATGAAACCGGTCTATTAAGGCTTTCAACCCATCCGGATCTCCGTAACGGCTGGTTGGCGCAAATAAACCCACTGGCTGATAACCCCAGGAACCATTAAAAGGGTGCTCGTGAAGCGGGAGAAATTCAACATGGGTAAACCCCATTCCTTGCACATAAGGCACCAGTTGTTCAGCCAGTTCAGTGTAATTCAGTAGCTGACCACGCTTGCCTTTTTTCCAGGAACCCAGGTGCACCTCATAAATACAGACCGGTCGATCTAACCCCTGGCACTGATGCCACACCGTATTCTGCCATTGATATTTGCGGGAATCATAAACAATGGATGCATTCCCCGGTGGCTGCTCCGCATAAAAGGCAAAGGGGTCCGCCTTATGGGGCAGCAGCTGACCATTCGGGTCTTTCAGCTCAAATTTATACAGATCCCCCGCTGTTACTTCAGGAATAAACAACTGCCATATACCACTGTTACTGCCAGCCATCTGGTGCAGCCGACCATCCCAGTGGTTAAATGAACCAATCACACTGACACTGCGGGCATGGGGCGCATAAACACGAAATAGGACGCCTTGCCAGCTATGGCCTGACAGCGTTACCGAATGGAGGTGCGCACCCAGTGTATGGTGCAGCCAGTTGTGGCGGATGACCGGCTCTGTACGACAAAGGCTGGAGAATTGATAAGGGTCGTTAGCCCTGAACTGATGATGCTGGGCATTGGTGACCAGCAGATGATATGCCTGAGGCTTCGAGATATCCGGAAATTGCCGCTCAAACAGCCCCGGTGCAATATCAGTCGCGGGCCCCAGGCTCTTTCCGGTAACCTCATCAATAACCTCCACACTGATGGCATCTGGCCGCCATACTCTGACTACCAGCCCTTGACCGGTTCTGGCGGGATGCCAACCGAGCAAATCAAAGGGGCTGGCACAGCAGGTATTCAGAAGGTCATCAAGCACAGTATCCCGGCTGTCGGAATCCACCCGGATATCTTCAAGAGCACCGGCCATAATCCTAGACATCAATATTCCAGATAGTTTGACAGTAGTCGACAATGGATCGATCCGATGAAAACTTGCCCATGGAGGCGGTATTAATGATCGCCATGCGCCACCAGTGGGATGGGTTCTTCCAGGCTTGAACGATCCGGTCATGGGCGTCACTGTATGACTGGTAGTCAGCCAGGGTCAGGAAGTAGTCCGAATCCAGCAGAGATTCCACCAGTGGACGAAAGGCATCCGGCTCGTCAGGGCTGAGGTCTCCCGAGGCCAGCCAGTCAATAACCGCCTTCAGTTCTTCATTGTGCTGATAGACATCCCGGGGGTTATAACCCCGCTGGCGCAGATCACTGACATCATCCACCGTCTTGCCGAAAATAAAGATATTGTCCTCGCCCACCTCTTCAGCAATTTCCACATTGGCGCCATCCAGGGTTCCTATGGTTAACGCACCATTCAGGGCAAATTTCATATTCCCGGTACCTGAAGCCTCAAAACCGGCGGTGGATATCTGCTCGGAAACATTGGCCGCAGGAATGATTTTCTCAGCCAGACTGACCCGGTAATTAGGCAGGAACACCACTTTCAGCTTGTCCCGAATGCGGCGGTCATTATTGACCCGCTCAGCCACACGGTTAATGGCGTAGATAATGTTTTTCGCCACCAGGTAACCCGGTGCTGCCTTGGCTGCAAAAATAAACACCCGTTGTGGTACATCCAGGTCCGGGTCCTCGAGCAGACGACGGTAAATCGCGATGATGTGCAAAAGATTCAGTTGCTGCCGTTTGTATTCATGCAGACGCTTGATTTGCACATCAAAGATCGCCTCAGGATTGACTTTGACACCGCACAGCTCATCAATAACACCAGCCAGGTGTTTCTTATTGTCCAGTTTGATCCGGGCAAATGTTTCCTGAAACTGTGGATCATCAGCCCGGGTCTTTAACTCGCTTAATTGGGCAAGATCGCTGCGCCAGTCGCCGCTGAGTGTTTGATCAATCAGCTCAGCAAGTTCAGGGTTACAATTGGCAAGCCAGCGTCTGGGGGTGACGCCATTGGTGACATTAACAATTTTCTCAGGCCAGAGCTGGTCAAATTCCGGGAAGAGGTTTGCCTTCACCAGCATTGAGTGCAGAGCAGCCACCCCATTGACTTTATGACTGCCGATCACCGACAGGTATGCCATACGTACCATTTGTGGTTCTGCAGGGTTTGCCGGCTCTTCAATAATCGACAGACGACGTTTCATCTGATGGTCACCGGGCCACTGTGCTTCTACCTCCTTATTCAGGAAGTGGTAGTTCAGTTTGTAGATCAATTGCATGTGTCTGGGTAAAACCCTTGCAACCAACCCCTGAGGCCAGGTTTCCAGGGCTTCAGGCAGCAGTGTATGGTTGGTGTAGCAGAAAACGCTGCGGCATACTTCCAAAGCCCTGGTAAACACAAAATCTTCTTCATCCATAAGGATTCGCATCAGCTCAGGCACAGCAATTGCCGGGTGCGTATCATTTAACTGAATAACGACTTTACTGGTAAATTCTTCCCAGCCTTTATGCTCACGCTTGTAACGGGCAATAAGATCCGCCAGCGAGCAGGCAACAAAGAAATACTGCTGAATAAAGCGCAGCTCTTTGCCTTCCGGATGACTGTCGTTTGGATAGAGCACCTGACTGATATTTTCTGCGAGAATTTCCCGGAATCTGGAATCCTGATAACGACCGGCATCAAAGCTGTCCAGGTCGAACCCTTCTGTCGCCCGACCCTCCCAGAGGCGCAGGGTGTTAACACGCTCAGTGTTATAGCCGGTTATTGGCAAGTCCCAGGGAACACCGAGCACTTCCTGGGTATCCTCCCACAGCTTTTTGCCATCAACTTCCCTGACCTTGCCGTATAATCGGATAACCTGTTTTCTTTTCGGTTTTTCAATGCCCCAGGGAAAATTGTCTTCCCGCCAGGCATCCGGACTTTCCACCTGTTTACACTTGACGAAGCCCTGCTTGAACAGACCGAAGCGGTAATTAATGCCATAACCAAAAGCGGGAACGTTCAGAGTGGTCAGTGAGTCGAGAAAACAGGCAGCCAGTCGTCCAAGCCCGCCATTACCCAGTGCCGGATCCGTTTCGTATTCCAGAACATCCGCAAGGCTCACGCCAAAACTGGCCATGGCTTGCTCAGCCTGATGGTAGATCCCCAGATTATGGAGGTTGTTGCCCAGCAAGCGCCCTACCATAAACTCAAGTGACAGGTAGTAAACCCTTCGGGCACCCTGGTCTTTTTCATCCCTTCGGGTACTCCTTGTACGATCCAGATTGATCTCCCTGGCCAGCAGGCTTAATGCTTCCCAGTAATCTCCGGGGGTCGCTTCCTCGGGTTCAACCCCGAGAGACTGCTCAAGATGACGACGAATTCCCTGTTCAATCTGAACCGTATCCATATTACGAACTGAACTCAGATCTACATTGATTCTATCCATATCAAACACTCTCTTGTGGCAGCTCAAGCTTTTCAGATTGATCAATTGAGAGGAGTCGTCACAGAAAACAGCTTGAGAAAAGTCACTAAAAACTACGAACCGGTACACGGAGGCAAAGTTAATCCTTGCGCCATGACCAATAATGGAAAACCATGAGTAAGTTATAGTTGCCTGACCCTGATTAGGTATACTTTTGTCGTTTTTTTTTAGGGTTATATCAATTTAAACAATATAAACGACGATAAATAATTAATTCATATAAATTAAACAACAACTGACACTTAAATAAAACCACACAGCGGATAATCAGTATTAAAAACAAACTGCTAATAACCAAAACATCACCTTGATTAATGTATTGGATATTCTTACTGGCATACTCAAACACAGCGATTATTATTAGTCGGTATTCGACTCATTCATCTGGCTAAGACCTGACTGGTTTTTTAGTAATCAACCATGGTTCTTTTAACCTGTTAACGACTTTCCTTACCCGAATAACCAGCCGCTTTCCAGCAGCCTGGTTTACCCGGAGAAATCAGAAATGATCCCTTCGCTGATTAAAAAAACTTGCCCAGCTATCCTGACAGCACTGTCACTGATCTTTGCCGGTAGCGCATCGGCCTTCAACTCTGACGAGCTGTTGATATGGGTTGGTGGCGATAAAGCCTATGAAGGTATCCGCAAGGTCGGTGCCCAGTTTACCAAAGACATGGAGATAACCGTTAAAGTCGAAATACCGGAAAATATTACCGACCGCTTTCAACAGGCAGCAGCCTCCGGCAGCGGACCAGACATTATTTTCTGGGCCCATGATCGCTATGGTGAATGGGCAAGAAGCGGTTTGCTGGCACCTGTCAGCCCATCATCAGAGTTCAAAAAAAGAGTGAACAGCATTGGCTGGGAAGCCATGACCAGCAATGGCAAAATTTATGGTTACCCGATTTCTCTGGAAGCCATCAGCCTTATTTACAACAAAGCGATCCTGCCAGCCCCCCCGGCCACCTTTGAAGAAATGTTTCCCCTGGCAAAGAAGCTGAAACAGCAGGCAATCCCCAACAAGAAAAATGAAAAAGGCATCATCACCATTATGTGGGATCAGGATCAGCCCTATTTCACCATGCCACTGCTGGCAGCAGATGGTGGTTATGTTTTTCAGAAAACGGCCAAAGGCTATAACGTCAAGAAAACCGGCGTCAACGATCCGGGTGCCATGGAAGGAGCCAAAATGCTGGTGGACCTGATCGATAAGGGCGTGATGCCTCGTGGCGTTGACTACGGCGTGATGGAAGCCAATTTCAACCAGCAGAAAGTGGCCATGATGATTACCGGCCCCTGGGCCTGGGCGAATCTGGATAAGAGTAAAATCAGTTATGGTGTTGCACCGCTGCCCAAACTTCATGGTAAACCGGCCAGGGCATTCGTTGGCGTATGGGGCCCCGCACTGAATAATGCCAGCCCCAACAAGTCCATTGCCAAAGAGTTTCTGGAGAATTACCTGCTCACCGAACAGGGGTTGACCGTGATGAACAATGACGTCCCTCTTGGTGCCGTCGCCAATAAGGCGTTGATGAAAAAACTGATGAAAGACCCTCGTATTGCGGCAACGTATCAGAATGTTGAACGGGGTCTGATCATGCCCAATGTTCCGGAAATGGGTAAATTCTGGTCTGCCATGGAGACCGCTCTGCGCAATATTACCAGTGGCCGACAAAACTACCGTGAAGCCCTGAACGATGCGGCCAAACGCATCATCGGCTAACTGTTTTCTGTCGGTAAAAAGAGGCCAGCACGTCATGAGCACAGCAAGAGCGACCAGCAGTAGCGGTGCCTATCTGGTGATCGCCATTGTTGCCGTCATCGATCTGATACTTTTATACGGTGTAACCTTGATGTATGCCCAGGGAGAGCTGGCTTTTGCCATGCTCGTGCTGGTGCTTGCGACGGCAGGCTCATGGGTTTTTGTCAGCAAAAAAGGGTACAACTACCGCTATGTTTACCCCAGCCTTCTGGGGGTAGTGACCTTTATCGTCTTTCCGCTGATTTACACGGTTAATGTCGCCTTTACCAATTACAGTTCTAACCACCTGCTGTCTCTTGAGCGGGTCAGGGCTATACACCTGGCAAAAACCTACCGTACGGGCGGTGAATCGTTTTCTTTCAAGATGTATCAGGAAGGTCCCAGCTTCCGGCTGATGCTGACCAGTGCTGCAGGCGGTGAGGCGCACTATCTGACCGGGCCATTTACCGACAGTGGTCAGCCTCAGGAGCTGAAAGCCTTTGAGTCCCTGCATGTGCCAACCGGAGCGGCCCTCCCAATCCGGGAAGTCATCAAAAAACGTTCAACGCTTCAGAAGCTGGATATTGTTCTGCCTGATGGCACTGAACTGGCCATGACCAGTCTGAGAAAGTTCGGGGCTATTGCCAGGATTTATCGTCCCGATGACCACACTGACCGGCAATACCCGGAACAAAGCCTTGCCCTGGTCGATAACCGTACGGGAGAGATCATCTATCCGGATATGGCTACGGGATATTACACCAACGAAGCCGGTACCGAGCAGATGGGTCCCGGTTTCACCATCTATACCGGTTGGGATAACTTTGTCCGGGTCTTTACTGACCCGGGTATTCAGGGACCTTTCCTGAAGATCTTTACCTGGACGGTGATTTTTGCCGCACTTTCTGTTGCCTTCACACTGATTATCGGCCTGTTAATGGCCTGTCTGGTGCAATGGGAGCCGCTGAAAGGGAATGGCGTTTACCGGTTGCTGTTGATCCTGCCTTACGCAGTTCCGGCCTTTATCTCCATCCTGATTTTCAGAGGGCTGTTTAACCAGAACTTTGGTGAAATCAACCTGCTGCTGGATATGCTCTTCGGAACTAAACCAGAATGGTTCAGTAATGAAATGCTGGCCAAATCCATGGTCATTATTGTCAACACCTGGTTGGGCTACCCCTACATGATGATCCTCTGTATCGGGCTGCTGAAAAGTATTCCGGATGATCTCTATGAAGCGTCGGCCATTGATGGCGCTTCACCGGCCCAGAACCTTGTCCACATTACCATTCCGATGATTATCAAGCCGCTGATTCCACTGCTGATTGCCAGCTTTGCCTTTAACTTCAACAACCTGGTGCTGATCGCCCTGTTAACCGACGGTGCTCCGGATATGCTGCACGCCACCACCCCGGCAGGAGCTACGGATATCCTGGTGAGTTACACCTTCCGTATTGCCTTTGGCTCCTATGGCCAGGATTACGGTCTGGCCTCTGCGATTGCCACAGCGATTTTTCTGATGGTGGGCTTTATTGCCTGGGTAAACCTGAAAGCAACACGACAATTGCAATAATGTTTAACCACATGGCAGACAAGTTTTATCGTTCCCACGCAAAGCGTCGAAACGAGATGAAAGAAGTCATACAGGAGTCGTTATCATGGCAATGGTGCAACCAAGAAATCTGAAATACCGGGTCTGGACAGCCCGTATTGTCATGTGGCTGTTCCTGCTGGTGATTCTGTTCCCTTTTTTTATGATTATCTCCGTTTCCCTGCGCACCGGAAACTTTGCCACGGGCTCCCTGATCCCTGAAAACCCCAGCCTTGAACACTGGTATCTGGCACTGGGTATCCCCTGGGAGAATGCCGATGGCTCTATTACCCAGCCACCGTTTCCGGTGCTGGCCTGGTTGTGGAACTCTATCAAGGTGGCCATCATCAGCTCTGCCCTGATCCTGATTCTGGCGACCACCGGCGCCTATGCCTTTGCCCGGCTGCGGTTCCGGTTTAAACAACAGATGCTGACGGCCATGATGATCCTGCAAATGTTCCCGGCCGTTCTTGCACTTGTGGCTATCTACTCGCTGTTTGACCAGATTGGCGACTACATCCCCTGGCTCGGTCTGGATAGCCTGGGTTCCGTCACACTCGCCTACCTGGGCGGTATGGCCCTGCATATCTGGCTGATCAAAGGGTACTTTGAAACCATCGATAACTCCCTGGAAGAAGCAGCGGCTATTGATGGGGCAACGCCCTGGCAGGCATTCCGTTTTGTGCTGCTGCCGCTGTCCGTCCCCATTCTGGCGGTTGTTTTTATCCTGGCATTTATCGCCAGTATTGCCGAATACCCGGTGGCATCGGTGCTGCTGCAAAGTATGGATAATCTCACCCTTGCGGTGGGCTCCAGACAGTATCTGAACCCTCAGAACTATTTATGGGGCGACTTTGCCGCCGCCGCCGTGCTCTCCGGTTTACCCATCAGTATTATTTTCCTGGCCTGCCAGCGCTGGATTGTCGGAGGACTAACATCGGGTGGCGTCAAAGGTTAAAAAAACGCCGCCCGCTTCCCGCTGCCTGTAAAAGTGGTTCGGCTGTTGCGGGCGGCGGGCAGCGATCTTTTAAAGGTGTCCTATGGCAGAAGTTAAACTCGTCAACATTGCGAAAAGTTATGACCAGGGACAAACCTGGACTCTGAAAGACATCAACCTGAACATCGGTAATGGTGAATTTATCGCGTTCATCGGCCCATCCGGTTGTGGCAAGTCAACGCTGCTGAGGATGATCTGTGGGCTGGAAGATATCACCAGCGGTGAGCTGAGCATTGATGGCGAGAAGGTGAATGACTGGCCACCCAATGAGCGTCGTGTGGGCATGGTCTTCCAGTCTTATGCCCTCTATCCCCATATGTCGGTGGCAGAAAACATGGCCTTTGGCCTGAAGCTGGCCAGGGCGCAAAAAAGCGTGGTTGATGAACGGGTGGGTGAAGCCGCCCGCATCCTGCAACTGCAGGCGCTGCTGGAGCGTAAACCCAAAGCCATGTCCGGAGGTCAACGACAGCGGGTTGCTATTGGCCGTTCCATTGTGCAACAGCCCAGGGTCTTTCTGTTTGATGAGCCCCTGTCAAACCTTGATGTGGCCCTGCGTGTCCAGATGAGACAGGAGATTGCCAGATTACATCGCCGACTGAAAACCACCTCCATCTACGTCACCCATGATCAGGTGGAAGCCATGACCCTGGCGGATCAGATTGTGGTATTGAGTCCCCTGGCACAGGGCGCAGCCAGCAACCTTGAGCAGGTGGGGAAACCGCTGGAACTTTATCACCACCCGGCCAACCTGTTTGTTGCCGGCTTTATTGGCTCCCCCAAAATGAACCTCTTTGACGGCGTCATTGAAAAAAACGGAGAACAGGAGACGCATGTTCGTCTGACCACTGGCGAAACCCTGAAAGCCTGTGTCGATACCAGCAAAGCTGATCCGGGCTCCCGCGTGGTGTTAGGAATTCGACCGGAACATACCCTGGCGGAGACCGACAATGGCAATGCCGTTGATGGACGGATTGAAGCACTGGAGCGCCTGGGTGCTGAATCATTTATCTATATGAGCCACGATACCATTCGAGAGCATTTTATTGTGCGGGTAGAAGACTCCCTTCGCCGGGAAGAAGGCAGTAAAATACGTGTCGAGCTGTCACCTGAGCATTGTTATCTGTTCGATGCCAACGGCACGGCCTTTCGCCGAACCCGGGCACCGGAAATTGATCAATAAACTTGCCAAGTGAGTCCATCCATGCACGACATAAAACAGATTGATGCCCTGGCCGGGCTTTGTGGTATTCCCGCCCATTATATTGATGCTGCTGGCAATCCAGTCACCATTGAGACGGACTATAAACTCAATGCGCTAAAAGCCATGGGGGTTGCTGCGGGTAACGAGCTGGAAGTCCAGGCCTCCATCGACGGCATTCTCAGAAAGCAATGGTCATCATTGATTCCTGTGGTTCACGTGGTTCACTGCGGAGCGCTTTTCACGGTTCCCGTTCAGGTTGACGAAGCCCATCGGAATGAATCGCTGCGTGGTGAAATCATTCTGGAAGACAACCGTTCAATACCACTGGCCATCAACCTGTCAGAACTTCCGGAAGAAGACAGGCTCTCGGTGGACCAGCAGGAGCGAATACGCCTGCTCTGCCCGCTGCCGGAAGACCTGCCGGCAGGCTACCATCAGCTGTCCGTTACTCTTTCTGCTCATCAAGAGGGTGATCATCACGACAGCTGCCGCCTGATCGTCGCGCCACAGACCTGCTACGAGCCTGATATCCTCAGCTTTGAACAGCCCGGGCCTACTGAGAAAATCTGGGGAGTCAGTGTCCAGCTCTATACGCTCCGCTCAGAAAACAACTGGGGAATGGGGGATTTCAGTGACCTGAAGCAGCTGGTGCACAAACTCGGACCACAAGGGGCGGATATTGTCGGCCTGAATCCAATTCATGCGCTCTACCCGTCCAACCCGCTGCATTGCAGTCCTTACAGCCCGTCCAGCCGAAATTTTATTAATCCACTGTATATCGACGTTACGGCGTTGCAGGAATATCAGGATTCAGCGGAAATACAGCAACATGTGAACAGTGACGACTTTCTGCGTCAGTTACAGAAAGCCAGGGACAGCTCACATGTGGAGTATGACCGGGTGGCTTCACTGAAATTTTCAGTACTGGAAATGGCTTTCAGCTATTTTGAAAAACACGCTTCTGGTCAACAAGCTTCTGGTCAACAAGCTTCCGGTCAACAAGCTTCCGGTCAACAAGAAAGCACCAATCAATCCTGCAAGTCAGCCGACTTTAGCCATTACTGTGAAGAAAAAGGTCAGGACCTGGAGCTTCAGGCCACCTATGAAGCCCTCTTTGAGCACTTCAGATCCAGAGATATCAATAGCTGGGGCTGGAATTGCTGGCCTGCGGACTATCAAGACCCTGACAGCCCGAATGTGAAGGATTTTGTTGCCCGCTCAAAAGAGCGAATCCGATTTTATATGTACCTGCAGTGGCTGGCCGAGCAACAACTGGCTGAAGCCCAGCAGGCCGCCGTTGAATCCGGCATGCGTGTCGGTATTTACCGGGACCTTGCCGTAGGCGTAGACAGAGGCGGTGCCGATGTCTGGGCCCACCGTGATGACTATGTTCTCAATGCCAGCGTCGGTGCCCCTCCCGATACCGTTGCGCCACAGGGACAGAACTGGGGACTTCCGCCCTTCAACCCAAACAGGCTGCGGGAGCAGGCCTATGCACCATTTATCGATATGGTTTATGCCAATATGCAGCACTGCGCTGCACTGCGTATTGATCATGTGATGGGGATACTCCGACTCTGGTGGTGTCCGCCGGATAAAACTGCAGACTATGGAGTCTACGTTAATTATCCACTGGATGATCTGTTAGGCATCATTAAACTGGAAAGCCAGCGACAGCAGTGCCTGATTTTTGGTGAAGACCTGGGAACCGTACCGCCGGAAGTAGAAGCAGCGCTGCCAGCAGCCCACTGCTACTCCAACGAAGTGGTGCTCTTTTCCAGGGTCGAAGATCACTTTCTGGCACCAGCAAAGTACAAACCGCGAGCCCTGACCTGTATTTCCAATCACGATATTCCCACACTCAGGGCCTGGTGGAACTGTAATGATCTTGATTTACGACAGGAGCTGGGTATCTACGATTGGGCCAGAACAGAGCAGGAAAAAGTTGCACGGCATGAAGACAAACTGGCTCTGCTCAACACCCTTGCCGATATTGGCGAAGCGCCTTATGGCGTAGACCCCAGTGATTTAAACTCTATGGGCTATAGCCGGGAACTGATGGAAAAGATCCATTACTACCTGGGCAAAACTGCATCCAAAATCATTGTTATCCAGCTGGAAGATGTGCTTGAACTGGATACACCGGTCAATGTTCCCGGCACCAGCAGCGAGTACCGTAACTGGAGCCGCAAACTGACCCGCACTATCAGCGAGATATTTGCCAGTGAGGAAAACCGGGTATTGTTCAAAAATCTTGGGCTGACCCGTAAGGCCTGAAAACCCTGGCCCGGATATTTCATAAACTGCCCCGAATCTCGCGTCGGACTTTGTCGCTCTAAGGGATTTTGTGAGGGAGCGCCGTACCGGGGAGTACGGTCGACTGAGCAAAACTCCCTTAGAGCGGCAAAGGACAAGCGAGAGCGGGAGCGCGTTTATGAAATATCCGGGATAGGGAACAGCCTTTAATTAACCCTGAATTCGTATCAAAAATTCATAACCGTGTTTGAGTGTCCAAAAAACTAAAACCGCTTCAGGTGTAAACTACACTTACCCAATATCATCCCGGTTATGTACGACTTAGAACGTACAAATATCTTAGATCTTCTCCAACTCCCCTCCTTCACACAACAGATCTGGTACCACCTATGATAAACGGCAAAAACAGTTATTTTGCATATTTTGCAAAAGCAGGCATAAAGGTGTTTGCCATTGGTATTTTGCCTTTTCTCTTCCGTGGAACATCCTTTGCCAGTGAGCATCCCTGGGATAATGGTGTGTGGTTTGCCCAATTGGGAGGGGGGACTGCATTAAGCAGAAGCCTTGAAGATGATCGAACGTTAAAACATGCCGGGTTTGATCTGCAAGACCGATTTAAAAACTGGCAAAGCGACCAGCATGGTTTTTTTTGGCTGCTATCCGGAGGCTATGAAATTCCCTGGCAGGACTATCAAGTTCGTTTAGCCGTTAGTTTTAACCAGATGGGCGAGCTCGAACACAAAGGCGTCAGGGGTCCCACGGGTGATCTGGAAAACACTGATCTCAATTATCGCTACAAAACCCGCAGTCGGCAGCTAATGGCTGAAGCCGGTATTCAGCTGCCTGTAACAGACCACAAAATGACCTTTATACAGCTGGGCCTTGGTCTTGGCATGGGCTGGAATAAGTTTCAAGGATTTTCGATAACGCCTGCCGAGGGCAGTATGTCTTCCCTGAATATTTCTGATCATAAAGAAAGTCAGTTGGCATGGAGCCTGGGCGTATCGATTGCTGTTCCTGTCCATGAATCGTGGGGCCTGGAGGCTGGCTATCGCTATTTGCATGGGGGCAAGATTAAATCAACAAGCAGCAGTCAGTACTCCTCACCGCTGGTGGACGACACGCTGGCCTTCCATCTGTATGAGGCTCGCCTGACATGGCGTTTTTGAATTCCCGGTTTCCCTGATGGATCTCTGTTATGAATATTGCCACAAAGCTTCTGTTTCCGGCTCTGGTTCTGACCAATCATTTGCATGCCGCCGGGTTGGTGGAAATCATTGCAACACAGGCCTTACCGGAAAAGCTGCTGAAAGGTGAAGAAGCAACCGTGACCTGGCTGGTCAGGTCATTGTCAAAAACGACACTCCCTGATTTTCAGGTTAAGCCTGCGGGAGTGAAAATCACGGCAAGCACTTGTACTGACCAGCTTTCTGCCAGTGAAATCTGTCAGGTGAGCGGTCGATTCCAAGCCAATGAAACCGGAGATGTTTTGGTTAAGCTTGAAGCCAGCGCGGCAAAACAGGCTTATCGATTCACCAGTGCAATCGCATCGGTGCATGTTTTTGAGGAGACTCCCGGTAAACCTGCTGACCAAGAAGCCATCCTTTATTACCAACGCCCGGACGGCATTTACCACGGCTGGGGGCTGCATCTGTTCAATAACGACAACTGCAAGGCTTTTGGCAAAACAGATACCGACTGGAACCAGCCCTGGATGCCAGAAAGTATTACCCAGACTTATGGTGCGCTCTATCGGATACCACTTTCTGACACTTTTTCCAAGGTGCAAGATGACTGCCTGAATTTTATTGTGCACAAAGGCGATGAAAAAGACCTTGGTGGTGACATGGCCTGGCATTTTTCGGATACCGATAGTCAACTTGCCTATACCTACAGTGGTTACAACCTGATTTCACCGACGCCACTGGATGGCCCTCCTCTGATGGTTGACGGTGCAAAAGCGCACTGGGTTTCCTCTGCCACCCTGCTCTGGAATGAAGGTGGCGGTTCGGATGTTGATAGAGCAGAGCTGCTGTATTCAAACGACGCCAGCATCATACTCAAGGAGGGTAATATATCTGGAAAATATCAAACTATTTCACTTGCCAAAGGCGGCAATAACAACAGTGTGCGAGAAAAACTCCCCCACCTGATGAATCGCAGCCCTCTGACTGTTTCTGCCGATCTTGCGGTCATTAAAAAAGCCCTGAAAGGCCAGTTGCTGGCGGTGGCCTATAAAGGAGACCAGCCCAAATACGCTACAAAGGTTCAGGTTCAGGGCTTGCTTGATGAGTTGTATCAGTACAACGGTGAATTAGGTGCCATTGTGGGTGACTCCGGTATCGATTTTAAACTCTGGGCACCTACTGCCCGGAATGTGCGCCTGGTGACAACTTCTGCAAGCACAGCAGACGACCTTAAGTTTCATGACATGATTGAAAGCGCTGCTGGTGTCTGGAGCTACAGAGCTGACAATAAGGAGTATGACCAATCTTTTTATCGCTATGAGGTTACTGTCTTCCATCCTCAGACAGACAAGATCGAAACTTATGAAGTGACTGACCCATATTCCCTGAGTTTATCGACTAACAGTCAATACTCTCAGGTCGTTGACCTCAACGACCCATCGCTTAAGCCTGAGGGTTGGGATAGTGTTCAATATTCCCAACAAGACCCTGAGGATATGGTGCTTTATGAAACCCATATCCGGGATTACAGCATTAATACCTCCGGCTTGACCAATCCTGGCAAATTCAAGGCCTTTACGGAAGCTAACGCCAACACCCATTTGCAACAATTGCAAACTGCAGGCCTGACCCATATACACTTGCTGCCAGCTTTTGATATAGCCACCGTTGATGAAGTCCCGGCGAATCGGATTGATATTTCCCAGACTATGGAGCAACTGTGCGCCAGAAAGGAAGTAAAGGCTGATACCGACTACTTCCGCACTTTTTGTAGCAACCCGCAGTCAGGCCAGACCATTCAAGCTTATCTGCAATCCCTTGATCCTGGGACAGACCGGGCTCAATACCTCTACCAACACATCCGCCCTGTCGACAGCTTTAACTGGGGCTATGACCCGCTGCATTACACCGTTCCTGAGGGCAGCTATGCCACTGATCCAGACGGGATCAGGCGAATCATTGAATTCCGGGAAATGGTGATAGCCTTGAAAGCTGCAAATCTGGGCGTGGTAATGGATGTTGTCTATAACCACACTCATGCCCACGGTGTTGGCAACCATTCTGTGCTGGATCGAATTGTCCCCTGGTATTACCTACGCTTAAGCCCCGACAGCGGCATCGTTGAAAACTCAACTTGCTGTTCAAACACCGCCTCTGAGTTCCACATGATGGAGAAACTCATGATCGACTCTCTCAAGGTCTGGGTTAAAGACTACAAAGTGGATGCATTTCGTTTCGACTTGATGGGGCACCATCTCAAGCGCAATATTGAGAAAGCACTGGTGGCCGTTAAAGCCATTAACCCTGGTATCTATTTTTATGGTGAAGGCTGGGAGTTTGGTGAAGTCGCTGGCAATGCCAGAGGCATTAACGCCAATCAGTTTAATATGGCCGGGACAGGGGTAGGCACGTTCACTGACCGGATGAGAGACCGGATCCGTGGTGGTAGCCCTTTTGATCAGGGAGATGCTCTGCGGCAAACCCAAGGCTATGCCTCAGGACTCCATTATCACCCAAACGAAAAAACAGCAGAGGCAAAGGCGGCTTTGTGCGCCCATACGGATATCATCCGCCTGGGTATGGCCGCCAATTTGAAAAACTTTCGATTTGTTGATTGTCACGGCACCCTTCGTTACGGTTTTGATTTTGACTACAACGGTGCTCCCGCCGGTTATAGCCTTGACCCACAGGAAGTGATCAACTACGTCTCAAAGCATGACAACCAAACCCTGTGGGATATCCTGATGTACAAGCTTCCTGAAGGTATGTCTACGGCCAACCGTGTCAAGCTGCATAATCTGGCGCTGGGCATCACGCTGTTAAGCCAGGGTGTTCCCTTTATTCATGCCGGCTCCGAACGGTTGCGCTCGAAATCCATGGAAAGAGACAGTTACGATTCCGGCGACTGGTATAACCGGATGCCTGACGACGACAATAACTATTGGAATCAGGGCTTGCCAAGAGCAGACAAGGACGGAGCGAACTGGGCCCTGATTAAAAAGATCATCTCAGATAGCACCACACGACCGAATAAGGAGAATATAGCTGCCGCAGATGCCTGTTTTCAGAAGATGCTGAGAATTCGTAAAAGTTCTCCTCTATTTCGCCTCAAAACAGAGCAGGACGTTATCGATCGGATTACTTATCTGAACACCGGGCCGGACCAGATTCCGGGTTTGATTGTTCAACGCATCAGCGATAAGGCACCATTTCAGAGTATTGATGACCAGTATGAGGTGATCATTGTTGCTGTGAACCCATCCGGTGACGAAATGGCTTTCGATCTGCCGGAATCTGAAAGTGGTACTTATTCACTTCACCCCTTTTTGCTGCAGGATATACCAGAGGGTTACCATAAATCCTCCAATAGTCAATTACGGATTCCGCCTTTGTCCATTGTCGTTTTTGTCCAGAAAGAGACTTAGGAACGGTCATTTAATAACTTCGACAGTTTAATAAGCGCTGCCCGCTTCCCGCTGCCCGAAAAAGACAGGCCGCTTGTGCTTTTGCGGGAAGCGGCGTCCTCTTTGTGATCTTCGGTGAAGACTTGGGGACATTCCCCCCACAAATTGAAGCGGTAATGCCTGCTGCACACTGTGACTCCAATAAACTGGTGTTTTTTCCAGAACTGGTGATCACTTTATGACAGCCTGCGTACAAGGCATGGACGCTGACCTGCATCTCCCACTCCCACCCTCAAGACCTGATGGAACTGCAACGAAGGATTTACTTTGCCAGCGACGAAAACCGGCGTTTTTTCAAAATTCCGGTTTGACCCGCAGAGCCTGGCCATAAAAAGGTTAAGAAGTGATGGTGACGATCGATTTTTCAGAAAGCAGCCAGGAAGGAACGATACTACTGGAGCCCAATAACTCCATGAGCTGGCGGCAGAATCTGCTGTTACTGGGGCTGATAACCATAGTGTCCCTGGCCATCGCTGTCGGCTTCTATCTGGCTGGCGCTAAAGTGATCTTGCCTTTTTCCATACTGGAAGTGACTGCCCTGTCTGTGGGTATCTATTACTGTGCATGGCAACGTCAGCGGAAAGAGCTGATCACCTTTCAGGAGCATCAGGTCACGATTCAGAAGGGCTTTTATCAACCACTGAGCACTCACCATTATCACCGCCTGTGGTGTCAATTGATTATTCGCGAAGCGACTCATCCCTGGAAAGCGCCCTCCATTCATATTCGTTCTCACGGCAAGGAACTGGAGCTGGGATCTTTCCTGAACCAGCAGGATAAACTGATCTTGATTGAGCGCCTGAAAAGACTGTTCAGCAACGCTTATATGTCTCAGTGACCACAAAGAAGCAGCACTAAAGTGAACATTTTTTTGCCCATCTTCAAACCCTGAACTAAATTCTTAAAAGACTCTGGCTGGCTGGTTCTCAGCCGGAGATAAAAAATCGGGATACCCTATAACCTTTCGTCGAAGCTGTGTTACGCCATTCAATACGGCCCAATTTATACGACGCAACTATTACTCTTTTCCTGCACGGAAAGCGGGCCTTGCTTTTTCAACACACATTAACTGACGGCTACCAGCTTTTATATATGCCCCTCACCAGGCCTATTTCAACAACATCATGCCTTTATTCAGCGGCAGGATGAAAAAAGCCGGAGCCAGAAAAACACACACAAGGTAGGCTAAGCATGCTTTCCAGGCATCAAACACCTTCAACCCTGAGCACTGGGTTAAAAGCGTTATCTGAAGCAGTTTCATCAATATCCCGTCGTTCGTGCCAGTATTGTGGTGCAGTGGCTATTGCGTCAGCCTCAACCTGCGCGCTGGCAGTCACCGGTGACGATATTAACTTCAACGGTTATGCCCGTTCAGGAATTGGCAGCACTGATAAGGGTGGTGAGCAGTTATGTTTTAAAGCGGCAGGTGCTCCCTCTAAATACCGTCTGGGTAATGAGTGCGAAACCTATGCGGAATTGAAGTTTGGTGCAGATCTCTTTGATCAGGACGATGTGCAGTTTTACCTGGATACCAATATTGCCTATAAAGTTGGCCAGCAAACCGACGTTGAACCCACTGAACCCTGGGCCCGTGAGATGAATATCAGGGCCACAGGTGTTTTTGGTGACGCACTGCCGGGCTCAACCCTGTGGGTCGGCAAGCGTTTATATAATCGTCATGATGTTCATATGATCGATTATTACTATTGGAATGTGTCTGGTCCCGGTGTTGGTATTGAGAATATTGATGTGGGGATGGGTAAGTTGGATGTTGCGTGGGTGAGGAATCAGAATGGAGTAAAATACGATAAATGGAATCAAGGTACTAAAAAATTAGCCTATGAAACTGAAACAGTTACTACCAACATTTTAGATTTTCGCTGGAATGAAATTCCAATAGTGCATAACCTGAGCTTGGAGCTTGGTCTTGACTATGGTGTTGGTAGCCCACCTGATAACTTGCCAGAAGTAACCCTCACGAATGGTGACAAGGTCGGAAAAAGCTATTTTGATAAAAACGGCTGGATGCTCACCGGTGAACTGACCTGGAATGTCTTGGAAGGATTCAATAAGTTTATTGTTCAATATGCTACTGATGCCATGACAGGCCCCGGCACAGGAACAGCTGGGTCTTATCTACAGACAACTGATTGGTATAAGGGGAATAAACTCTTTCGCGTAATGGATCATGGTGCTGTTTCATTAATGCCCAAGCTCGACATGATGTATGTTCTCGGTGTTACACAGGTTAAATACGATGAGGATAAAATTCATCCAATGTATCCAAACTATGGAACAAAGACCACCTGGATGACTGCGGGGGTACGGCCCTCCTGGAACTGGAATGATTTAACGAGTACTACCATTGAACTGGGTTATGATCAGGTTAAAAATGCTCACTCCTCTTTCCAAAAAGCAGATGGAAAAGAGCTATACAGCAGCAATCTTTTCAAAAGCAAACTTTTGAAGTTTACCATCGCGCAACAATTCCATCCGCAGTTTGGCAACTGGGTAAGGCCACAGATTCGCATTTTTGCCACCTATGCTGATTGGAATACACCCGATAAATTCAACACTGGTACAACACTTCCGCCAGAGAATGTAAAAGGTCAATGCACCGATAGCTCAACAACATGCAACGCCCTCGGTCTTGAGTACTTCGACACCTTCACCTCAGCCCAGCAACTCATGAAGGCCTATGGAAGCAAATCCGACGGCTGGACCTACGGAGCCCAGATGGAAATCTGGTTCTAATCCACTAGCACACCATTTCAATGAGTTTGATGTGTACAATCTCCGTTCACCCTGAGCGGAGTCGAAGGGTGATTGGCACAGTCTTTATTCAGGGTATGGTGTTTACGCCCTTCGACTCCGCTCAGGACGAACGGAGCTTGGAGGGGTCAACGAAGGACACCATCAATTGCATTGAAACCGTGTACCGGTTCGGTTCCCCCCTCGTTCCCACGGAGACCTCCGTGGGAACGCATACCAATCCCAACCGTAAACACAAAACCGCGTCACTCCACACTCCCCGCAACAAAGAAACCAAACAGGTATCAATTCGGAACAACAAGGTAACCCATCATGAAGGCAGCCGTCGTTCATCATTTCAAAGATCAGCTTACCATCGAAGATCTACCGCTACCCAAACCAGGCCCACGGGATGCACTGGTGAAAATCCATGCCTGTGGTGTCTGTCATACCGATCTTCATGCCTGCCATGGAGACTGGCCGGTTAAACCAAAACTGCCACTGGTGCCCGGCCATGAAGGTGTGGGAACGGTCACCGAAGTTGGTGACCAGATCACTCATATCAAACCGGGCGACCGTGTAGGTATTCCCTGGCTCTATTCCGCCTGTGGCTACTGCGAGTACTGTCTGGAAGGCAAAGAAACACTCTGCCTTGCCCAGCACAATGCCGGTTATTCCATCGATGGCGGCTATGCCGAATACTGCCTGGCAGCTGCCGACTATGTGGTCAAAGTGCCCGACAACATCAGTTTTGTCGATGCCGCCCCCCTGTTCTGTGCCGGGGTTACCACGTATAAGGCCCTGAAAGTCAGCCGTACCAAACCTGGCGACTGGGTTTCCGTTGTCGGTGTGGGCGGGCTTGGTCACCTGGCCGTTCAGTATGCCGTAGCCATGGGTCTTAATGTGATTGCGGTGGATACCGGGGCGGAAAAGAAAGCGTTATCCCTGGACTTGGGAGCCACTCACTTTATCGACTTTATCCGGGAGCAGCCGGAAGAAAAAATTCAGTCGCTGCTGGGTAATGGTGTTCACGCGACTGTCTGTACGGCAGTCTCCAAAGCGGGCTTTGACAGTGCTTATCGCTCCGTGCGCAGGGGAGGAACCTGTGTACTGGTTGGACTCCCCCCGGAGGATATGCCCATTCCTATATTCGATACGGTAATCAACGGCGTTTCTGTTGTTGGTTCCATCGTAGGTACCCGCAAGGATTTACAGGAATGCCTGGAGTTTGCTGCCCAGGGTAAAGTGAAGGCGATTATCCAGAAACGAACCCTTGAAGAGATCAACGCGATTTTTGACGAAATGGAGAAAGGTGATATTGCCGGGCGTGTTGTTATGGAACTGGCCCAGTAATTTATTCAATTACTTAGTGCTCTAACATGGTTTCAATGAGTTTAACGTGTACAATCTCCGTTCACCCTGAGCGTCCTTCGGCTCCGCTCAGGATGCACGGACGAAGGGTGCTTGGCACGATCTATCAGAGTCTGGAGTTTCCGCCCTTCGACAGGCTCAGGACGAACGAAGTGCGGAGGCACGACAACCCGTCAAACTCATTGAAACCATGTACTAGCCCTCTGTGGTTCCCAAAAACGCTTTTTCATCTGCCTTATGCCATAACCCTTATGCCATAACCCTTATGCCATAACCCTAGCCTGGGCAAAATGGTCTACTACTGTCGTTTTGCCCGCTCTACTTCATACTTCTCCAGCCGCTTGTCCCAGTTTTTGAAACGTGTACGACAATAGGCATCCAGTTCATCGTAGGTCTGAAAATAGAGCTCGCAGCCATCATTAATGGGAGCGTCCCTCTCACAGGCTTCGTTACTGTGTTCCCGGCAGATAATGGGGCGTCGTTTATAGATACCACAGCGATTATCCGGCAACAGGAATTCACACCGGGTCTGACAGAGCAGGTACCAGCCATTGCCATCCTTGAAAATATGCACGCCCTTATGGGCCACCTGCCAGAGCAACACATCAAACGCGTGCATACTGCGGGGAGTGTCCAGTTCCTGGGTAATGTAAGAGCAACAAAGGGCAGTACAATGATCACACTTGTTGCTGGCAGTGATGTCCCTGGTTTCGATCCGGTTAACCATATCTGACACGATAAGTAATAAGTCCTGTTATTGTAATTGGCTACGAACTAAAAAGCCGGGCTACTGTTTTCATGGGCAGAAACATGCGAACTTTACCATTATGTTCACACAGAACTGCAAATCCATATTTTGCATAAAACTTCTCTGCGGCATCGGTTAAACAATCAACAATAATGGCGTATGCACGCATATGAGCGTTTATTTCCCACAGGTATTTCAAGGCATTTACCAGGCAGATTTTTCCTAACCCCTCGCCCTGAAATTCTCGATGAACCGCAAGCTGTGCGATCAAAAATACAGGAACAGGGTACCGTGGCAGCTTCTTTACCAGAGCTTCAGGTAAAGTGTCTCGACAGATGGAGCCTGGCGTAATGCTGTAAAATGCACAAATTGGTATTTTTTGATTTGGAAAAGGGTTTGATGCAGGCAGAACCATTGTACGACTGATACCTGCCTGCATGTGTTTTGAGGCTTGAGTCTGGATAAACAAATTAAGTTCCGTTTCACCACAATCAAATGACGCTCTATCGTGGATACCTTTATCGAGTTCCACAAACTCCCTTGACCAGCTCACTTGACACCTTTCTCTTCGGTAAATGTCAGAGCCGCCAGCAAAGCCTTATTTGGTGCCTTTGCCTTTTCGCAGGCTTCTGTAAAGCGATCAAAGACATCGTTTTCAACTGTCATCTTTTCATATTCAGAAATAACCTGTGTAGCATCTTCATCCATCAGCCTGACCACGTATTCGGTCAAGCTCTTCAGTCCCAGTAGAGCTGAAGCCTTCTCTGCCTTAGCCTTGATTTCCTCATCAAGTCTCAGGTCCAGGCGTGCATTAGCCATATTTCACCCTCCATTTGTACGGATATCTTCCGTATAGGCAAAGCTTAGACCTGAGCGCTCCTATAAGCAAGTTGTACGGATAAATGACGGATTATTTAGTGAATGTAACTTGGCAAAGCACCAGAACTCAAGCCACAATCTTCACCGGCACCCGACGACTACCCCAAATACCCGGCTGCTGTTCAAACACACCGGCAACCGGTGTCCCACACTGCTGGCAGACCCCCTTGCCGTCAGACGCATCGACTCCCCATTCCCCCAGCACATACCAGTCACGCTCAACAAGCAGACTATGGCGATCTTCATGCCTGCCATGGCGACTGGCCGGTTAAACTAAAACTGCCACTGGTCCCCGGCCATGAAGGTGTGGGTACAGTCACGGAAGTTGGTGACCAGATCAGTCATATCAAACCGGGCGACCGTGTGGGTATTCCCTGATGTTTATTAAACTTGGGAAGAAAGCTCCGATGGTGGACCTGTTATGGGTATGAATCAATACTGGCCTTAAAGAAGAAACATAAAGTAAACTAATACCAATAATTATTGTCAAACCAACAATGATTCAGATAGTTGAATCATTTAGTAATCAGCTGGTAGATTGAAGGCAAACAAAATATGCAAACGCAGTCTACACAAACACATGAAGGGTGTTGCACTCTTGGCTGGTCCATCAGGGATATAGACTATCAAACCGTTGGTACAACTCTTGGCTGTGCTACAGGCTGTGCTACTGGATGCCTTATGGGTAAAACCCTTTCATATTGTTGTATTGGCTGCATGATCGGTAAGACAATTAATTATTTATGTCACAATAGGCATACCCTTCGAACTTTAGATAATTTCGCGAATGTGGAAGTATTGAATGAAACATCCAATCACTTCCAAAATAGAAATTCTTCAGATAAAGCTCCTGTCACTACTCAACCAAGTGATCAAAATCACCCTCATGCCAATTAAATCTGGACTCGTCAGCCGGCGCGTTCAGGAGGCTGTCCGAGAATAGCGTCCGGGTGACCCTGTAGCGAAGACGGCAGAAATTGAGGATATGTTAAGTAGTTAAAGAACTTGGGTGACGAATAATGTTCAAGTCAGTACAAACCTCGAAATTCAGGCCACAATCTTCACCGGCACCCGACGACTGCCCCAAATACCCGGCTGCTGTTCAAACACACCGGCAACCGGTGTCCCACACTGCTGGCAGACCCCCTTGCCTTCAGACGCATCGACTCCCCATTCCCCCAGCACATACCAGTCACGCTCAATAAGCAGACTATGGCACTGATGACAGCGGGTACTGCCACCGTCAGAATCATGGACATTGCCAGTGTAGGCGTAGCGAATACCATGATTCAGCGCTATTTGTCGGGCCATGGTCAGGGTAGCGGCAGGTGTATGGGGATGCTCCCGCATTTTCCAGTCGGGATGAAATGCGGTGAAGTGAATAGGAACGTCCACGCCCAGGTGTTCAACAATCCATTGACACATGTCGTTCAGTTCATGCTCGGAATCATTTTCCCCGGGAATCAGCAATGTGGTGATCTCAAACCAGACAGAGGTTTCATGTTTCAGATATTCCAGAGTTTCAAGAACCGGTTGCAGAGCGCCACCACAGATCTTTCGATAAAAATCTTCGCTGAACGCTTTTAAGTCAATGTTGGCTGCGTCCATATAGCGGAAAAACTCAACACGGGGCTTATCACAGATATAACCGGCAGACACCGCCACCGACTGCAAATTTCTTTCATGAGCCGCCTGGGCAACATCAATGGCATATTCCAGGAAAATCACCGGATCATTATAAGTAAACGCCAGTGACCGACAGCCCAGCTGTTCAGCCGTATCCGCCAGTTCCTCGGGCGATGCCTGATCGGCCAGGGTGTCCATCTCACGGGATTTGCTCATATCCCAGTTCTGACAGAATTTGCAGGCAAGATTACAGCCCGCTGTACCGAATGACAGAACCGGGGTTCCCGGAAGGAAGTGGTTCAACGGTTTTTTCTCAATAGGGTCAATACAAAAACCGGAGGAGCGGCCATAGCTGGTAAGCACAATCTGACCATTTTCACAGGCACGGACAAAACAGAGCCCCTGCTGCCCATCACGAAGTTTGCAGGCTCTCGGGCAAAGATCACATTGGATTCGCCCATCCTCAAGTGCATGCCAATAGTTTGTTGACACATTTGTGGACGGTGTTTTTTCCCTGAGCATGTTCCATCTCCAGACCAGGTTCACTGCCTGATTGTCATCCTGATGATAGTAGGGCCCCGATACGCTGAGCACACAACGAAACGTCAACAGGCCCTAACCAAGGCTATAATTATAGGCTCTGCCGACATTATTTGAGCGATGCAAATAAAGAGAGTGGTTTATTTCGCTTGAAATGTGCCGGTAGGCTCAGCCACTCCCGGGGGAGAACCCATAATGATTATTCGCCAACCCGCTGTAGCCGGAACCTTTTACCCAGACTCACCCAAAGCCCTGGCCAACACGGTCAAAGAGATGCTTAGCGATGCCCACCCCAGGGATTTCTCTCCGAAAGTGCTGGTTGTTCCCCATGCCGGCTTTATCTATTCCGGCCCGGTTGCGGCCAGTGCCTACCGCCTGCTGAATTCAATGCGCCGGAATATTCGCCGGGTTGCCCTGCTCGGCCCCAGTCACAGAGTTCCGCTGCAGGGTATGGCCCTGCCGGACTGTGAAGCCTTTGCCACACCGCTTGGTAATATTCCGCTGGATATTGAAGCCATGGAGGAACTGAAACAGTTCAGCCAGGTAGAGACCGTTGATGAAGCCCATACCCACGAGCACAGTCTTGAAGTCCAGTGCCCGTTTCTGCAGGAATGTCTGGATGACTTCAAACTGATTCCAATCGTTGTTGGCGACACCAGCCCTATAGCGGTCGCTGAGGTGATCGAACACCTCTGGGGAGAAGAGGAAACCCTGATGATTATCAGCTCCGACCTCAGTCATTACCACACCTATGAAGAGGCCTGTTACCGGGATAACCAGACGGTTAAAGCCATTGAACAGCTCAGCTGTAATTTAACCGGTGGACAGGCCTGTGGCTGCTATCCTCTTAATGGCATGTTGAAGGTTGCCCAGCACCGGGGAATGGATGTTATTACGCTTGATGTACGCAACTCCGGAGATACTGCTGGCGATAAAAGCAGGGTAGTGGGCTATGGAGCCTTTGTTATTCAATAGAGCGATTATTCTGCAGAATCCGCCCTGCACACATCCACAAACCAGACGCTCAACTGCTGTCAGATAACATGGAGCCGTTATTCAGTGGTCCCGTTGAGTGGCGATAAAAATCAGAAGGAGGCTATCAATGCCTCTAACGAAGGAAAACGGGAATTTTTACTGTGCAAATTGCCCCTACAGAAAGTCAGAAAAGAGAATTATTGCGCCTTGCCCGCAAGACCATCAGTGAAGGCTGTACCCGGAGCCTGCCACCGAAACCATTACCGGAAGAAGACCTGGCAGATTTCTTTCTGCAACAGGCCGCCAGCTTTGTAACACTGCAAAAGCGCGAGGAACTGCGGGGCTGTATTGGTTCAACCCAGGCTTACCGGACTCTGTTGGATGATGTGATTCACAATGCCTTCGCCAGCGCATTCCGAGACCCACGGTTTCCCCCGGTGACGGAAAGTGAGCTGACCGATATCAACATTGAAGTTTCCGTACTGACCCCTCAGGAACGCATGGACATTGCTGATGAGAAAGACCTTTTGCAGCAGCTGAATCCCGGCATCGACGGACTATTGATTCGCAACCCTCAATACAGCGCAACCTTCTTACCGCAGGTGTGGAAACAGCTGCCTGCCCCCCGGCAGTTTCTGGCCCATTTGAAAAGCAAAGCCGGTATGACTCCGGGGTTGTGGCCTGATGATATGGAGTGCTTTCGTTATCAGTGTATTAAGTTCAAAGAGAGGCGGCACTGAAGCAAGTAAATGGTTTCAATGAGTTTGACGTGTACAATCTCCGTTCACCCTGAGCGGAGTCGAAGGGTGCTTGGCACGATCTATCAGAGTTCGGAGTTTCCGCCTATAGGCCCTATGGGTCCTTCGATACTTCGACAAGCTCAGCACTCAGGACGAACGGAGTGCGGAGGCACGATAACCCGTCAAACTCATTGAAACCATGTACCAGGAGGCTGACAGAAAATAGACTGCCCGATGACCATGAGCTTTTAAGAGCACGCTTTTAATGAACCGCTCTTCTCTTAATAAAGAGCAAAGAGCGGCAATTCGATCAAACCACTTCAAACAGAAAGTGATTTTTCTTACCCAGTTTCACCAGGAAGAACCGATCATACATGGCACCCCGGGCTGCAAAGCATTCTGGCAGGTTCATATTATCTGCCGAGCCACGAGCGACACCATTAAAGAATACCGCGTTATTAGCCAGCGCATCTTTAACCTGCTTGCCTGATTTCACCATGCCGACTTCTGCAAACAGCTGCGTCATAGCCTGGCCTTCCAGCCCGCTGTGCTCGATGGTGGCACTGGGCAGGCCATCCTGCTTCAGCTGTTCCATATCGGTTTCTGACAGCTGGGTAATGTCCCCGGAAAACAGTGCTTCGGTGATGCACTCCGCCGCCTTGAGACCTTCCTCACCATGCACCAGGCGGGTAGCTTCACGGGCAAGAATTCTCTGGGCTTCCGGCCTGCCCTGACGCTCAGCATCCGCTTGCTCAATGGCCTCAATCTCTTCCATGCTCAGGAAGGTGAAGAACTTCAGGAAACGATACACATCGGCATCAGCGGTGTTCATCCAGAACTGGTAAAAGGCATATTGGGAGGTCTTTCGGGAGTCCAGCCAGACCGCACCGCCTTCTGTTTTACCAAACTTGGTGCCATCGGACTTGGTAATCAATGGTACCGTTAACCCAAAGGTACGGGCCTTATTCTGACGGCGGGCCAGGTCAATACCGCCAACAATATTACCCCACTGGTCACTGCCACCAATCTGCAGGGTACAGTCATAACGGCGGTTCAGCTCGGCAAAGTCCATGCCCTGCAGCAGGGCGTAGGAGAACTCGGTAAAGGAGATACCGGAGCCTTCCCGGTTCAGCCGTTGCTGTACCGACTCCTTGTTGATCATGGCATTCACCGCAAAGTGTTTGCCAATATCTCTCAGAAAGTCCAGAACATTGAGGTCGCCGGTCCAATCCAGATTATTGGCCACAACGGCGGAGTTTTCGCCGCAATCGAAGTCGATAAACTGACTCACCTGCCCCTTGATTTTCTCAACCCAGCCCGCCACAACATCCGGGGTATTCAGTTGACGTTCAGCCGCCTTGAAGCTTGGGTCACCAATCAGGCCGGTGGCCCCACCCACCAGGGCAATGGGTTTATGACCCGCCTGCTGGAAACGCTTGAGCACCAGCAATGGCACCAGATGGCCAAGATGGAGACTGTCAGCCGTAGGATCGAAACCACAATAGAGCACCCGGGGCTGTTCGCTCAGATGAGTGTCCAGTTCCTCAACCGCAGTGGTCTGCGCGATAAGCTGGCGGGCCTGAAGATCTTTCAGCAACGGGTTTTGACTATCGGACATTTGCCTTTTCCTGCGACGATTCGATGATTCAACCGGATTACTGCGGTGGATGCCAGGGGCTCTGACATCAAATCAAGCAACAACTCCCTGCTCCGGTGGACAGGAAACAATCAATAAAAAATCAAGCCGCCCAAAATACAACAAAACCGTGCCGGAACAAATGCCTGACCTCTAAATAAGGTAAATTTCAGTCTATTTTTCTTACCAGGCCTTTACTTGATCAGACTGGAACTTACGTTAATTCCTAACTGTCGAATCAATCCAGAGTGCCTGCGAATGTCTGATACATTGGCTGATTCATGCCCCGTAACGAATCTGTCCAATCGGGCACTGTTTGATATTTCTGCTAAATCTCCGCAATACCGGCACCATCATAGCGGGAGGAAAAGTCTTTGGATTTGCCACAACCACCGTCGACACCAACAGCTTCAACCTACTCTGCTGCTCTACCGGCAACATCCGCTGCCTCCCAGGAAAAAGAACCTTCGTACAAATCTGGACAGACGGGTTCAAATTTTTCCGCAGGTGATGCTGCCTGGGTGGTCATGCGGTCACTGTCAACAGCCGCCGAGTGTCTGAATTTTGCCTGCAAAAAAGTGGCCGTCCTGTCCAGTGTTTGTTTTGGTGGTTTTACCGGGCTGCTGCAATATGCCCATGAGAACCTGGGGGATAGAACGGTTCAAAAGGTACCAGTGGCAGAAAATAGCAGAATTGACCCGCAGCCCGCTGGTGATAAACAGCCTGAAGATAAAGCACAGCAAGCGGCTTATCTCCAGAATCCCCCAGTGGAAGAGTACGTCAGGCAAGGTGCCAATAAGTGGAAGCACTTTATGGAGTCCGGCACTTCACCGGATTCTGAATACACCTGGATGTATCTTGCCGGCATGGTCATATCCATAACCCTTTCCATATCTGTGCTGGGTATAGTGGGTACAATTCTTCTGCATACGCCGCACTGGCTGTTTAAGGCAGAACCTTATATCCATCTCAATACACCAACGCCCCCCTCGCCTCAATCACCCTTCCAGGCGGCTGCAACTCTGCCTTCTGACCATCTGGATAGACAATCCCCAGCTCCTGATCCGGCAGCGGATAGCCGACCTCTGGATAACCCGGCCAGCCAGTCCACACATCCCCCTGTGGAACTGCCGACAACCGCCGTGACCTCAAGCCAGAGCCACCCATCAACGCCAGCAGTAGAAACAAGCCATAATAGCCAGGGCTCCCAACAACAACCTGAACCCGAAAACCAATACCACACAGCTTCATTACATGAACCGCTGACTGCCAATGGTCAAACCACTCAGCAGTCAGCCACCTGCCCTGCAACCTTCCCACAGACAGACCAGCAACCCTTATTACAAACAAGCCCACACTCTTCTATTAACTCACCCACGGGCGAACGCATGCCAACATCCGTTTCAGTACATAAACTCTGACGATGAACAACCCTGCATTGTCATTCCCCCTTAGGAAGACAAACCACGAGGCAATAGAATGATTCGTGATAATCAAGACACTAATGAAAAAACAGGATAATTGGCCTTGTATTGACGTACCTTTTCTGACAGATATGATTTACGATATTTTTTATCGTTATAATTTACTGATCACCACACTGAAGACAGCGTTAAAATCTTAATGAATAAAGCCATCCCGAGGGGCGCAACACGAATCAACCAGCGCCTGAAACAGTTCCCCAGGCGACACTTGCTGCTGGCAAGTACCATCGCTGCCAGCGTCATGGGATTGATGGCTCTTCTACCTTCTGGTGACGTAGAAGCCAGGCGCAATGAAATCCCGATGTCCATTGACGCATTCCAGCCTCAGGAAGCCAACACTGAGCTGACCAGCAGCCCCACAATTCCCGAATCTTCCCCATTTGTCAGCAATCAGAACGCTGATCAATCAGAAACAGCTATCAAAGAAGCAGAACAGGAAGCAGAAGCCAGGGCTCTGGCAAAAGCCGCCTACGACCTGGAGCAAAAACTGGGAAAATGGCACAGTGTCACCATTAAATCTGGTGATAATTTATCGGTGTTGTTTAATAGCCAGGGATTAAATGCCAGTGTTGTTTACCAGGTTGCCAACACCCCCAAATATGGCGAAACACTGGCCAGCATACGTCCGGGGGAATCCCTGGAGTTCCGGATTAATCAGGAAGGAACCCTGACCCAGCTGCGCTACGTCAAGTCCAGGCTGGAAAGCATTTTCTTTAACAGGGAAGACGATGGCTACCGGGCAGAACAGGTAACCCTGTCACCGGAAATCCACCCCACCTATGCCAGCGGCATTATTGAAAGCTCTCTCTTCCTTGCCAGCCAGAAAGCAGGCCTGTCCCAGAATCTGACCATGGAGCTGGCCGGCATTTTTGGCTGGGATATCGATTTTGTTCAGGATATCCGCAGTGGTGACAGCTTTAATCTGCTCTTTGAAGAGAAGTACCTGGAAGGGGAAAAACTGGGCGATGGCAATATTCTGGTAGCCAGCTTCACCAACCAGGGAGAGACCTATACCGCCATCCGTTATACCGACAGCAACGGCGATACCAACTACTATACCCCGGACGGAAAAAGCATGAAGAAGGCGTTTCTCCGCACTCCGGTGGATTTTACCCGTATCAGTTCAAGATTTAACCCCAACCGTCTGCACCCGGTGTTCAAGACCAAACGCCCTCACCGGGGGGTCGATTATGCCGCCCCGATGAATACCCCGATTAAAGCCGCAGGCGATGGCCGTGTGCAGTTCTCCGGCTGGCAGAATGGTTTTGGCAATGTGGTATTTATTCAGCACCCGAATAATGTGGTGACTGTGTATGCCCATGCCAATAAACTGGCCGGTCTGAAAAAAGGCCAGAGAGTTCGTCAGGGCCAGACCATAGCCTATGTGGGCAAAACCGGCTGGGCCACCGGGCCTCACCTGCATTATGAGTTTCGTGTGAATGGCGTGCACAGAAACCCGATGACGGTTAAGCTCCCGGATGCAGCCCCTATCGCCAAAAACGAAATGGCTAACTTCCGGAAAAAATCCGAACTGATGATAGCCAGGCTTGAGAAGCACAGGGAAACGCTGCTGGCCACGCAGTAGCCCTGCAAGTGATTGAAAAAACCGTAATGTGGGCACGTAAGGCGCAAAGCCATCTGGCTGTTTATTTTGCGCTTCACTGTCTTTGTCGTTAACCATAATGTCCCGATAAACCTTCCTTCCAGAGGCGAACCATGTCTGATATCTATATAGGGCTTATGTCAGGTACCAGCCTGGACGCCATGGATGCTGCCGCTGTTCACTTTGCTGGAAAGAGTCCAACACTCCTGGCCCACCACAGTACTGAGTGGCCCACTGAGTTGAAGCAAAAAATTCAACAGCTCTGCCAGCCTGGTCATGATGAAATCCGTCTGCTGGCGGAAGTGGACCCGGCCATTGCTTATGTCGCTGCAGAAACGGTCAATGGGCTTCTGAACAAAGCAGGACTGAGTGCTGATCAAATCAAGGCCATTGGCAGTCATGGCCAGACCATCAGACACATACCCGAGTCAGGCTACACCCTGCAGATCGGTGACCCTAATATCCTGGCAGAGCAGACCGGCATTACCGTTATTGCCGACTTCAGACGCCGGGATATGGCCGCCGGTGGTCAGGGAGCCCCACTGGTACCCGCCTTTCACCGTGCGGTTTTTACCAGCGAAACCGGCCACCGGGTAATCGTCAACATTGGCGGTATCAGCAATATATCGATCTTGCCCGCTGACAACGGTGAGCAAAAACCGGTAACCGGCTTTGATACCGGCCCCGGGAACCTTTTAATGGACTATTGGTGCCAACAGCAATGGGGGCAACCTTATGATAAGGATGGCTTTCATGCTGCCCGGGAGCCCTATGACCCGATCCTGCTGGAAACCATGTTAAGCGATCCCTTTTTCCGGTTACCCGCTCCCAAAAGTACCGGCCGGGAACTGTTCAACCCGGCCTGGCTCAACGCAATGCTCGAAGGCTTTCGTGGGCTGTCCCCTTCCACCATACAGGCAACCCTCTGTCGCTTAACCGCTCGTTGCATTGCCGATGCCATACAGCAACATGCCCCCGATACCGATGAAGTGTTTACCTGCGGCGGCGGTGCCAATAACAGCGCCCTGATGGCAATGCTGAAAGAAGAAATGCCCGGCATCAAGCTGGGATCAACCTCGGAGCTTGGTGTTGATCCTCAGTGGGTAGAAGCGATCGCCTTTGCCTGGTTAGCAAGACAGAATATGTTGCAGCTACCCGGCAACCTGCCTGCGGTTACCGGGGCATCGGGTTTGCGTTTGCTCGGTGGACGTTATTACCCGTGACAGCGGCAATGCATTACACGATGGCTTCTCCACAAACCGCTGTGCCCGCAGAGTCGACCGGAAATGTACTGATAACCTCCACCAGTGTCTGAACCAGCAGTTCTCTCTGTTCAGGAGTATCATCAGGGAATCTGCCAGTAACCATATTATTGATGGATTGCCTGATTCTGACTTCATCTCCGACTCCAACATTGTTGGCAAATGCCTTGAAATCCAGGTAACTCATTTTGGACACGTGCCGCTTAAAGGCCTGGCTTACCTCAGGCTCAAGGGACTCAAAGGCATTATCTTCAATAAATTGATACAGTCTGTCAGCATCATTCCCTGCACAGGGGTAGAATGCCGTCTCATCAAACGGTTCATCTGCTATCAGCAGGGCAGGTGAACCACTACGATTGGAAGACATATTCACCATATCGAGACTTTCTGATGGAAAAGCAGCAGGCACAGGCATAACCTCGGCTTCAACATTGACTAAACAGGGTAAAAATGGCTGAAATTCTTCCTCATCACTGTCATAGGAAAGTGGATATTCCACATTAACTGAAGAACCGGCATCCTGATTAACGCTTTCCACATCCCATGACCCGGCTTGCTGATAATCCGCTTTCAGCAGCAGGTCAGGCCTGGTATCGCGGTTGACTGATTCCCTTTGCCGAAGGGTTGAAATATCTTCCATGGAAATTTCAACGGACTTGCTGTTATTTATTTGATCTTTAGGGCCAGATTCTGAATCCAGAATTTTACTGCTCTGACTTTTATCCGTTTTTTTGGTATCACTGCCGGAACAAAAGCGTGTCAATAAAATACCTGCAACCCCCACAGTGATAAAAAATAATCCAGCGACGTATAATCCGCCAATACCGGAAGAGTCCTCATTATTCTGTGCTGAGGAAGCAGAGATAGCATCTTGTAATGATGCCGTAGTGTTTTTATTAAAGGCCAGATTTGAGGGAGGTGTTGAATTGTAATGGTTGCCAGTTGATGAAGAACTCTCATTCAAGCTAAAAATACCACTCCCGGCAGCGAGCAGAAGTGCCAGCCCCACAAGTGCCAGACAGGTTCCTCCACATATAGCCTCAAGGGTTTCATCCGTTTTTTTCCCCAGCAAGATTGCCTGACAACCGGGTTGGGTCACTTCTCTTTGCGATATGGCTTTACTGTGACTCTGGACTCCGGGTTCCTCGATCGGCTCAGTTCTGCAGTTAACAACGGCGTCTGAATCCTCCTTTACCACGGCCCTGGTTCCGGTAAAACCTTTAGATTCAATGGCGTCCTGAGAAGATGATGGCTTCAGTGTGCCATCAGCAGGATAAATAGCCTGCTGATACTGAACTTCATTACCTGAAGCTGTGCCTGTAATGCCCATAGTACTTTATTACCTGATTATCAGTATTTTTTTCATAAGATGAGAATCAAAACAATCCAAACAGCATTTAAGCAAATAATCTGCACAGAATCCTTTTGTTTCCTAATAAAAGAAAATAAAACAATACTTTTATAAAAATTATTAGTCATAAACTATAATTTAATATTTCAACAATTAGATAATTCCATAAACAAAGTTAACGTAGAATCAAATATCATTCTTGGTTATTCCCGATTACAGGATTTTCTAACAGCACATTTAATACCAACCAACAACTTCAATTCACAGTTTAAAGCTTCTGAATCGCCCGGTTCTGCTGGAATTGTGCCCTTCTCGCTTGCAGTGGCTCACGGGCAGTCGGGAACAGCTAAGGTTTCCAAAGAGTTTTACATCGTTATTGCTGATATCCATATCAATCATTTATGCATTTTTGACATAAATAGTAAGCGACTTGTGTCAGGAGGGAACTTTTATAAAGTATGAGAGGTCTTAAGCTTTAATTCAATATCTCAATAATTCAAAAATTCAATGTACATATCCGATTTTGACTCAATTTTCATTTCTGACTACTCATGGTTACAGGAGTTTCTGGATGCACACTCAATACCAAATGATCCTTTAGATTCACAGCCAAGTATGGCTGGCCACTCTATACAGACACCTGACTCATTCTATGATGGGTATTTAAATCAGGATGTAATAAATCTGGACACACTACCGGCTCCACATTCACTGAGTGATTTTTCAATTTCTCATTTACCATCCACAACAAAATTTGAGCAAATAACCCATAAGTTGTCTCCGGAAAATTCATTAGCTGTTTTTTCTCAGCCACCATCACGTCCAGTTGTTCAAGTTGATCCATTAAATAAAGACCCACAAGAGCAAGTTACAATTGAAACCAGTCAGTTTAAAGCACATGAATCGTCCGGTTCTGATGAACCTCGGCTCCTCACGCTCGCTGTACCTCACGAGCAATCCGGGAAAATCAAGGCTGCCAAAGCCCGGGCACAGTCCGAGAAAAAGAAGGATTGCCGGAAGGCTTACGAGCAGTCCGAGAAAGGGAAGGCTGTCAAGAAGACTTACCAGCAGTCCGAGAGAGGGAAGGCTGTCAAGAGGACTTACCAGCAGTCCGAGAAAGGGATGGCTGTCACGAAGACTTACCAGCAGTCCGAGAAAGGGAAGGCTACCAAGAGGGCTTACGGACAGACCGAGCAACGGAAGGCTTATATTAAGGCTTACTACAAAGTTCTCAGGAATACCGGTGATAAAGAACAAGCAAAAATCGCTGGTAAGCAAGCTGCCGCCTTTGTAAGGAATAAAGCAAAAAATAATGGGCTTGAATCTACCTCTATGCCCCAAAAGAGGTAGAAGAGACCGTTACACTGACTACGAAATACTCGCTTACGGCATGAGATGAGTCTTTACCGGGCAGGAGTCGAACCTGCTTTCAACGAATGATTTCAGCTCATGGAGCCTCACACATCCTTGGGCTTAGCCTGTCGCGAAGGAACATTTATAAAGAGAAGTGATCAGTGATCCAAAGTATTATTGAATAATTCAGTCATCCCATGTTGAGCAATAACAATAATTTACGACAAATCTGTTTTTGCGGCCTCCTTGGCCTGGCTCCTGTCGCCCATACTCAGGCCAATGATCAATCACGCCCTGCCGTTTATCAACAAATTCCTGTTTCTTTAGCTTCCCCTCAGCCAAACAATTTAACTAACGGATCGGAAAGGTTATCCAGCCGCAATCCAGTGGCAAAAGACTCAAAGAGCAAAAAATTTACATGTAGCCGGAAAGGGTGTGGTGAAACATTCAGATTTGATATTGCACGTTGCCTACACGAGAGATCGGTTCATCTGATTACAAAAAACTATAAATGCCACGTATGTAAAAAACGGTTTACTCAAAAAGCTGGTTTAGAAAGACATGCCTCTGTCCACTCTGGGGTTAAACCATATCTTTGCCTGATATGCGTTAAATCTTTTTCTCAATCTTCTAACTTATATACTCATATAAAAAACTGCCATCAGATTCAGCCTGTAAATCATGATAACTGGGTTAAAATTGAGGAACATGGGTAAGTAGTTCAGTCAGGGCCAGACCATGAAAAACTGTTGGTATACACTGATCACCTGCTGCCTGGTTTTGTTTTCCCTGCAAACCAGTGCGCACCATGAGCCGAATATAAGCAGTCCTGTAGTAATCAAACCTGAGCCATGGAGCCCTCATACCTTACTGGTATTTGGGGACAGCCTCTCAGACAGTCATGGTGATGATTTTCATACACCTGATTCAGCGCTTTCTACCTTCAATCTGCTGAAAACCCTGAGGGGGGATTTCAACCCGATGGTCGAAGAGCCCCCCATTGATCTGAGCCAGTTCTTCTCCCGCGCCAGCAGCATCCGGAATATTAAACAAACATTTGCACTCTACCGGATAGAACTTCAGGCAGAAAAACGTGAACAAAGCTTTATCCGGCAGCTAATGACCGGGTTGGAAGAGCATGCGGTGAACCAGCTGGAATCACTGCTGACGAACATACTGGCAGGCCTTGAATACATGGAACAGAAGCTGGACAGTCCCCTGCTCGGGGCGGTACAACGCACCACCCGCTTTCTCCGCACTATTCAGCATTCCTATATTGCCCGTCAGATGCCTTCCATCAAAAGTATCAGCAGACTTCTGGCCAATAAGACCGAGGCCCTGGGTGAAATTATCAGGGCAGACCTGTTCTCTATGATTCCTGCCGTGGCTGAAGAGACCTTACTGTCAACCACCAGCCAGTTTGCAGACCAGATCCCTCTCCTGCCGGACAGCCAGCACTACGAAAAAGGGAAGTGGACCACCGGCAGAGAGATGGATTTGATGTGGCCCGAGGTGCTGGTCAGAATGATGTCATACCCGAATCAGCACAAAGTGAACCTTGATAACCGGGCCATGGCAGGCAGCTGGATACTCTGTGCTGAAAGTAAGCTGGGCAGACCCGGTGCCTTCCTGAGTTCTGTGGAGGGGGTCATGGATGCTGTTGTCACGCTCTTTCAGGGCAGCCTTATACCCCCTTGTGAGGGTCTGATTGTTCAGTCCTATCTGAGTGAGCGCAATGGCAAGGTCGGTAAAGACACTTCCAGCCCACTGATCCTGCCGGACACCCTGGTGGTCTTTTTTAATGGCGGTAATGATTTCCTGAATAACTGGCAGGAACCTGACGATATTGCCCAGGAACAGGCACAGGATATTTACAATGTGCTGCAAGCAGGTGCTCAGCGGGTTATCGTGTTTTCACTGCCCGATATCACTTCCACGCCCAGGTTTCTTAACGCCCCCGAACGACAGAAGTTGCATGAAAAATGGCGGGTATACAATGCCAGCCTGAGTATGAGAATCAACCTGCTAAGGGAATCATTTCCTCAGCACTCTGGTTATCGTGTCATGAAAATTGATGGTGAAGAAGTGTTTGAAGTTCTGCGACAAGATCCTCAATGGGATTTTGTGCACCCTATTCTGAATATTCCGATACCGGGTATAGATGACGATGGAGAGGTTGAAATAGATCGCCGGGCCCTTATTGCACAAAAGCGAAAAGAGGCTGAACAGCAGCGCAACATTTTTACCCGGGAACTGCTAAACAATGCGGCATTTGATGACAGCTGGCACCCCGTCTGCAATCATTTGTCTCAGATAGCTCCGGGAAAAACAGCATTTTACAGCGACAGTGTGCATCCGAGTGCAGAGGCCCATTATGCCATTGCAGAACAAGTGTGTCAGATCCTGGAAGACCGGTTTAACATTCCCTGCGATACCAGCAACTACCCTGAGGCACTGGCCATAAAAGAGGCACAACATCGCAAACATCCATTGGTTTTAAGTAATTAAGTAGCTGGCCATATGGAATCACATATTTCTGGCTACTTGGGCAGGTGCTATGCGAGGCACAACGGAGGGAGCATAGCCGTAGCTATGTGACCGGAGTTGTAACGAAGCACGACTGCATGGATGCAGGAGCTAGAGCAACGCAGGAGCAGTTGCCGGGAGTGCCTGAACAAGGAGTCACAAATATATGATTTCATATGGTTAGCTACTTAATGCCAGGAGGCTGAAAACGACTGCCCTGACAATCAGGGCAGATAAAACCGACATTACTCGACTTGACATTTATTTTTCATGGGCTTTTATAGTGGCATTGTGCGAGTTGATCAAGACTATCTGGTTACAAAATGCGAGCATGTCAAGGTAATCCCCAATTTGATGAATACAGTAGTAGATCAATTAGCAGGCCGGGGACCCAGCGTCAGAATGATGTCGGTACATGGCATACTAATTTAGTTTCCGTAGAAGAAAATGTAGCCCACTCTATTCAAGCCTTACCTGAGGGTGGCAAGCAGGCACCAGCAACAACATCAGCAAAAAAGCCATTAGAAGACAGGCAAATATCACCAGGTTTTCAGGTAACACATTCCCCGGATGGGAACGCTGCAAGGTGTCCGGTTACCCCTGTCTTTGTTGAATCAAAGGGGCAGAGGTACAAGCTGATGCAACTGCCCGACTTCGTTAAACTGCGTGACTTCGCCGGGAGCCAGGATGGCAAGTGGACAAAAGTCTATGAGGATAGCCAGAAAGCTATTCTCGTGGAGTCCAGGCCAGAGGATCTGAAGCCTGGTGAGAAAGGCACCGGATTCAACATTGTCCGTGCAACTGTCCAGTGGGACGATATTAATCCCGAAACACTGTTCAACACACTGCATGATGCAGACTACCGCAAAACCTGGGACAAGAAGATGGTTGAGGGGCGCGACATCTGTCAGCTGGATTACCGGAATGACATTGGATATTACGCAGTGCAACCCCCTTGGCCGATCTCGAAACGTGATTTCTGCAACATGCGCTCCTGGATGGAGTTTACCAACGGTGAGTATATCATTATGAACCACAGCGTGGACCATGCAGACTGTCCTGAGCGGGAAGGATTTGTAAGGGCTCGCTCATTTATCACTGGGTATTACATGATACCGACCCATTTTGGCGGGACTAAACTGATATTTATCTCGCACTCTGATCCAAAGGGTTCCATACCGGCGTGGCTGGTTAACAACCTCTTGGGCAAGGTGATTCCTGACACGATTACTAACTTGCATGATTGTGCCCTGAAATACGACACCTGGGCTTCAGAGAACCATGGCTCTGATACAAAATATAAATGGCGTACACCAAAGATCGACTGGAACGACTTTACCCGGGAAGTCCAGGATAATTATGATGACTGATCCTTATGAGTGCGTTCGTGTCTTCTCAGATTTTGCTTCGTGATATATCCCCTATCGCAACCCCCAAACTCACATGGAAATGGATAAGCTTTTCTTCGCCCGGCTTACGTTTGATGCCAGGGTCATAAGGCTTGTCTTGAGCTATTACCTGTCGGTTAAAAGATGCTGAGGCCGATGCTGTTTGCCCGATGGCCTTAGCCAATAAAAATTGAGCGATAGCTTCAATTTTTGAACCTGATCCGGAGGCTTTGACATACCTTGAATTCATATTATTTTAGATTTAGCTCCATGGCAAAACTCTTACCGAATTCACGAACTCTCATTTAAATGACTACGTTCATGTAATTTCATCTTGTTCTTTGTGATAAATCTCCTGCCACAATCCACAAACTCACATTTAAATGGCTTATAGCCCGTATGAATGCGTCGGTGTACTTGCAGATTTTGACTCGTGGTAAACTTCTTATTGCAGTCCACATACTCACATTTATATGGCCTCTCCCCCGTATGAATGCGTCGGTGTACTTGCAGATTTTGACTCGTGGTAAACTTCTTATTGCAATCCACATACTCACATTCATATGGTCTCTCCCCCGTATGCATGCGTTGGTGTCTTTTTAGATCAGACTTCCTGGCAAACGCTTTTCTGCAACCCTCAGAATCACATTCATACGGCCAATGCCCCGTATGAATGAATTGGTGTGCTTTTAGATCATAATTCCTGGCAAATGTTTTTCTGCAACCCGCAAAATCACATTTAAACGGCTTCAGCCCCACATGAGTACGTTGGTGTACTTGCAGATTATTGCTTCGAGTAAATGTTTTACCACAACCATCCCATCTACATCGATAAGTTTTTCTTTCTTTTAATGGCAGGGCTACTTTACTGGGTGGCTGGTACTCCTGTTCACTGGTCTGCAAGTTTTGCCCATAACATTCAACCAAGGGGTAAAACTCGTAGCGTTGACTGTTCTGACCCGATCCTGAAAACTGTTGACCCTGTCTGCCAGAAACCGGGTTTGCAAGGGTGGTTAATGTGCATCTTTTCTCGCTGAAGTCTTGAGTGACACGCTTTTCTTCGCCGGGCTGACGTTTTAAGCCAGGGTAATAAGGCTTGTCTTGAGTTCTTACCTGTCGGTTAAAAGATGTTGAAACCGATGCTGTTTGCCCGGAACTGGCCTTAGTTGCTAAAAATGGAGCGATAACTTCAACTTTCGAACCGGGCTGGTTAGCCGTGACATTAACTGAATTCATGAATTTGTCATCTTTTTTGATTGATACTTGAATTATGACATATTCATGGTTGTATGATGCTTCATCCGGAATATGGATAAATCATCCGACTCCAGGAGGCTGCATTGAAAAGTAATGATGCCCGCTTTTGCATGCATCATTACGTCCCATCAAGACAATTTTCAGGCGTGCATTTCCGGATTAAATAAGCTGACCATTGGCGGATATCTGAACATCAATGTTGCCACGGACGGCATTAGAGTATGGACACACCTGATGTGCAACCCGAACCAGTTCCAAAGACTGCTCCCGGGGTAAATCCAGGTTTACTGTCAGACTGACAGTAAGTGCAAAGCCACCACTGGCATTCGGGCCAATGCCCACTTCGGATGTGACCGGGGCAGCTTGCAAAGCTACCTTGCTTTCACGGGCAACATGAAGAATGGCGTTTGAGAAGCAGGCAGCGTAACCCGCGGCAAACAGCTGCTCAGGATTCGTCGCCGCACCAGTACCACCCATTTCTTTTGGGTAGGACAGCTCCAGATTTAACATACCATCGTCTGTTTTTACCTGTCCGTTACGACCAGCCAGAGCAGTTGCCTGAGTTTTATAGATAGAAGTCATGGTAATATCCTTTGCTATTTATATTGTGAACAACTTAATTGCTGACAATATTTTATCTGAAAAAGAGCGAAAGACAAGTATATTGTGTGCAATTTATTTTATGGGTGCGGCTGATGGCTCTTTGTGAACAGAAAACTCAACTCTCTGCGGAAGAGCACATGTTGCTGGATCATCAGGTGTGTTTTCCGCTTTATAGTGCATCAAATGCCGTGGTTCGGACTTATCGTCCATTACTGGATAAGCTGGATCTGACGTATGCCCAATATCTGGTGATGATGGTGTTGTGGGAAAATGATGGCATCAGTGTAAAGGATATTGGCGCAAGACTGCATCTGGATTCTGGCACATTAACCCCTCTTTTGAAGCGGCTGGAGGGCAAGGGCCTGGTCGAACGTGGACGCAGTGAGCAGGACGAACGCGTGCGCGTGTTAAAACTGACTGAGGAAGGAACCGGATTAAAAAAAGAGGCGTTGCAGGTGCCTGCTCAAATGAAATGTAAAATCCAGCTTGACCTTGATGAATTAATCACTTTAAAAAAGCTGTGCGAAAAAATAGTTGCAACGCTGTAGAACATTAATGCAAAAAAGGCCTGACACCCCTGCAATGCACACTCTCTGCCCGGGAAAGACATACCAGTGCCTTCAGGATGTGACACAACCGTTAAACACTGTGCCGTCGACTCAATGTCTGGCGGGCAACGTCGTTGCCGGGATTATTAGATAACCTGACGTTATTATCCTGATCGTTGGTTTCCAACCACTGATTGATTGAGGCTGCTGTGGGAGTAACGGTGTGATTATCTGCACCCGGGAACAACGCATTCAAACCATTGGTAACATTTCGCACACCATCGACAACTGCCAATAATGAATGGTGAATTGAATACCCACATAAGTAACCCAGGCCTGCGCCAACCGCACTGGAAGCAGCCAACGTCACCAATCCTGGATCCTGGACTTTTTTAATGCAAATAAGAAACCCTGCGAACACCCCATAGCCTGTAAGTGCTTTTACCAGGTTAGGTGTTTCAGCTTGCTGCCCGGAAGTAGCAGGCGTATAAGAAATGCTTATGTTCATTATTCTTTTCCTCAGGATCACGAAAGTCTCAGAGTAGCACAAGAGACAGACTGTCATTAATTTGGAGGCATTGTCGGCACTGATTACCAGGGTAAAGGTACCGGTCAGGCATTGATCCACTTTGGCCTGCGTACATTAAAAGACAATGGCACAGAGTTGGTATTCACCTATGGTGATCCTGATTACTACTGTCGAACAGGTTTTGCGCCTGTCAGTGAAACCGTGATCAAAGCACCACTGCCGTTGTCCCATCCGGAAGGTTGGTTAGGCCAGTCGCTGGTTAGTAAGGAGATTGAGCCAATCGCTGGCAAACCACACTGTGTCGAGGCGATGAATAAGCCGGACATCTGGTAATCAAGTAACAGGGTAGTCAATGTCTGCCGCTGTCAAGAATGATGTAATACGATCGTGCAAAATAATCATGGTATTAGGCACAGCATCAGCATCACGGATGATTTTCTCCACGGCATAAGCCGTTTCAACATTCTCAGGCCAGGGCTTGCGAAACCTCAGGGCTGATATCCAGGAGGCTGACCGAGAATAGCGCCCGTAGCGAGGATGGCAGAAAATTGAGGATAAAAAGTCGGAAATTTTTAGTGAATAGTGGTTCTATTTGCTAAAAATTTCCGACTTTTTAGACCAATTTGCTGCCACCGCAGTAGGGCAGTCTATTCTCGGTCAGCCTCCCAGGCATGGTGACAACATGCCTGGCCTCCAAAACTTTCACAAAAGTGCTTTGGCAACATTAGCAGCGAATAATGGCTGAAATACTTTTCCGGGGGACATCAAAAGCCCCCCCTACTCGCCTGAAACTGGCTGGTTATGCCTTCAATTGCACAAATCCGGCCCTGATCACGGCTTCAGGAAATCCGATAATTTTCAACTAAAATAAGGATTTACCATAAGGAAATAGCATTTTTTCATCTTTGTCGGGAACTTGTTACTGATAAAGCGTTCCAAATAAGTAAGGGGGCATAAGTCAGCAGAGCCGTTTCACTTTCATATTGAGAGGAGAATGTATGATGCAGAAAAATTTAGCCCCTCAAATACTGATTGCCCTGATACTGGGAATGGCCACTGGTATCATTATCCAGTTGGCTGCCTCTCCCGAAGGTATTATCCAGAAATATCTGGTCAGTGGCCTCTTTCATGCCGTTGGTGTGATGTTTGTGGCAATGATTAAAATGCTGGTTGTCCCCCTTATTTTTGTCTCCATTGCCCACGCTGTGTGCAGCATTAACGACATCACCCAAGTCGGTAGACTGGGGGTTAAAACCTTTGGCATCTATCTGGGCAATACATTTTTTGCCATCCTGTCAGCCATTGTTATCACATTGATGGTGGCACCGGGTACCGGAGCCAATCTTGGCCACGTTGACCAACTGGTTCGCTCTGGCCAGTCTGAACTCCCTTCACTGCTGAATATGATTATTAACGTGGTACCAGTGAACCCCTTTCAGGCGTTGGTAGAAGGCAATATTCTGCAAATCCTGTTTATGGCAATCATTACCGGGGTTGCCATAAAGAAGCTGGAAAACCACGAAACCCACAGTGTCAGCAATGCTATTTCACTGGCCAACAGCGTGATGATGAAACTGATTGGCATGGTCATGAGTATGGCTCCCATCGGGGTTTTCTTTCTGACCGCCAAACTGGCTGCCACATTAAACGGCAGCAGCATTTTAAGTGTGCTGTCCTATGTGCTGACCTGCCTGCTCATTATGTGCCTCTGGCTGTTTGTTATTTATCCGGTGCTGATCGGGCTGGTGATTAAACGTTCCCCTCTGGTGTTTATCCGTCACACCCGTGAACAGGTCATTTTTGCCCTCTCTACTGCCAGCTCTAACGCTTCGATCCCCATTACCTATCAGACACTGATCGAAAAGTTCCAGGTCCCGGCACATATCGCCGGCTTCACGGTTCCCCTGGGAGCCACCATTAATATGTCCGGTTCTGCTATCTATATGAGCGTTGCAGCCCTGTTTGTGGCCAATGCCTGGCATATTGACCTGAGCCTTCTGGAAATGGGCACCATGGGCTTCACCACCTTCCTTCTGGCCGTTGCTACTGGAGGTATACCCGGCGGTGCAGCAGTCTCCACCGGAGTACTGTTACACACCATGGGGCTCCCCGTTGAAGCCATGGCGATTATTCTGGCGACTGACCGGATTACCGATGCTGGCTGCACGGTCACCAATGTTGTTGGCAACACGGTTGCCGGCATTCTCTGCTCAGTGGGCGAAGCCCACCCTGAAGCCGACGAAGATAGCTCAACAGTCAGTGAGAGAGCTGCCATCGATGCTGATGCGTTACCGGGCAAACCTGATGTTTGTTAGAACACATTTTTTCCACGGAATATGATGAATACTGGTCTTATGTTTAATAATGAACGTCCATTAAAGACAAGGACGATAAACTGGTATAATCTGCCGGATATTTAATAATTGGGTATGGAGCATGCATAGATTTCACGGCCTGTACGGTATTACCGATAGTCAACTGCAACCCGATGACAGAATACTGTTCGAAACGGTAGAGCAGGCTCTGATGGGCGGTATGAAAATCCTGCAATACCGCGATAAAAGCCTCGACTCCGGTAAAAGACTGCGACAGGCCGGAGCATTGAAGGTTCTCTGCCATCAATACCAGGCCATGCTGATCATCAACGATGACATTGAGCTGGCCCTTGATGTGGAAGCCGATGGCGTTCACCTTGGCCAGCAGGATGACAGTATTGCCGATGCCAGAGCCCGGCTGGGTGATTATGCCATTATCGGCATCAGCTGCGAGGGCTCTCTGGAAAAGGCAAAAGCGGCTGCTGAACAGGGAGCCAACTATATTGCCTTTGGCAAGTTTTTCCCCTCCCGAACCAAACCCGATGCTAAAAATGCCGAGCTTGCCATTCTGACCCGGGCACGGGAAATGTTTGACCTGCCCATCGTCGCCATTGGCGGCATTACCACGGACAATGCTTCTGAGGTGATTTCTGCCGGTGCTGATATGGTTGCCGTCGTTAATAACCTGTTTGCGGCACAGAATATCCGGGATCGGGCCCGGAATTTTATAGCTCTGTTTAACGATACACAGCGTAAAGCTGTTTAACCTTCCACAGTTGCACAATAAAGAATAGCGGCCAAAACCCCGGGGTTAAGCCGCACAGCCTATGTTAAGGAATTGCCACCATGTCTCGTTCTGAACAACTTTTTGACGATGCCCAGACGGTCATCCCCGGGGGAGTAAACTCACCGGTCAGAGCATTTAAAGGAGTTGGCGGCAAGCCCATCTTTTTTAAAAAAGCCCGTGGCGCGCATCTTTATGATGTGGACGGCAGGGAATACATTGACTACATCGGCTCCTGGGGCCCCATGATCCTCGGCCACAACCACCCGGATGTGATCGCTGCCGTGCGTGATCAGGCCCTGGCTGGCATGAGCTTTGGTGCACCCACGGAGCTGGAAACCCGACTCGCCAAGATGGTACGGGCGATGGTGCCCTCCATGGAGCTGCTGCGCATGGTCAACTCCGGCACTGAAGCAACCATGAGCGCCATTCGTCTGGCCCGGGGCTTTACCGGTCGTGACCGAATCATCAAGTTTGAAGGCTGCTACCACGGCCACTCCGACTCACTGCTGGTAAAAGCCGGTTCCGGTGCCCTGACCCTGGGTGTGCCCAATTCACCGGGAGTGCCCGCTGCACTGGCGGAAAAAACCATTACCCTGACCTACAACAACCTTGCCGAGGTGGAAGAAACCTTCCAGCAGGTTGGTGATGAAATTGCCTGTATCATCATTGAACCGGTGGCTGGCAACATGAACTGTATTCCACCCGTTCCCGGTTTTCTGGAAGGCTTGCGCAAGCTGTGTGATGAATACGGCACTGTCCTTATATTTGATGAAGTCATGACCGGTTTCCGGGTTGCACTGGGTGGTGCCCAGGCCTATTACGACGTAACGCCGGATCTGACGACACTGGGTAAAATTATTGGCGGTGGTCTGCCCGTGGGTGCTTTTGGTGGTCGCCGGGAGATTATGGAGCACCTGGCACCACTGGGCCCTGTTTACCAGGCCGGAACACTCTCTGGTAACCCGCTGGCCATGGCTGCCGGTCTGGCCACACTGGAAAATCTGTCTACCCACGGCTTTCATGAATCCCTGACGGAGAAAACCACGGTACTTCTGCAAGGTCTCAGAGAAAAAGCAGAAGCCGCCGGTATTCCTTTTACCACATCCCAGGTAGGCGGCATGTTTGGTCTATTTTTCACCGACCAGCATCATACCGACAATACCATAGACAGCTTCACCAAAGTGATGGCCTGTGACACCGGGCGCTATGCCAAATTCTTCCATGGCATGCTGGATAATGGCGTATACTTGGCACCCTCAGCATTTGAGGCTGGATTTATATCCATAGCCCATGGTCAGGCAGAGCTGGACGCTACATGGAGTGCGGCAGAGAAAGCATTCGCCCGATTATCCTGAGTCCGGAAGGCTGATCTTCGGAGTATTTTATTAAATGACTGGTTAAGCAATTTTGCAAACAATGAGTTCTCTGGCTATTTCCGATGCCGTGCTGGCCTTTGCCTGCCTTTTTGCTGTTTTTCTTATGGCACAGCAAAAGAGTTTCGCTGACGTTCATCGCTTTTCTGCCACTGCTGCCTTGCTGGGATTCCTGCTAATGGCGCTGGCATCCATTACTGGCAGCCTGCGTTATGGTATCTCCAGTGCCTGGTCAGGCCCCCACGAGATGCTGGTGAATGCTGCCATGTTTCTTGCGCCGCCTCTGACCGGAATTGCCACCTGTCTTGGCGTTAGCGTCAGCAGCTGGAGTCGGGCCGCCTGGGGTCGGCTGATACTGGGTGTGTGCGTGGTTTACGAAGTCTGTCGATGGTACGGTTTAGACATTATTTACCGTGACCTGCAAATGGCTGTGCTACTGATTTTCGCGTCATTTCTGCTATTGCGCTCAACGGTGGAGTCCGGGCCGAAGTGGCTGATCATCGCTTCTGTTACCAGCTATTTTACCGGCGCGCTGATCATCGGTACTGAAGGCACACTGGCTGGCTATCTGAGGCTGGATTTATTCCGGTACCTGATTGGACTGGGCAACCTGCTGTTGAGCAGTGGACTGTATCTGCTCTTTAAAAACCGGTATCAAAACGACAACGACAAGCAGTTATCGGCCTGAGCCTTATCAAGCCGGGAACCTAGTACATGGTTTCAATGAGTGTGAAGGGTTGTCGTGCCTCCGCACTCCGTTCGTCCTGAGTGCTGAGCTTGTCGAAGTATCGAAGGACCCATAGGGCCTAAAGGCGGAAACTCCGGACTCTGATAGATCGTGCCAAGCACCCTTCGACTCCGCTCAGGGTGAACGGAGATTGTACACGTCAAACTCTTTGAAACCATGTACTAGGCAATATCACACCCCCAGGTAATACAGAGGATCGGCAATGCGTTTTAACGCAAAAAACTCATGCCCCTTGTCATCATAAACTTTTCTTAGCTTGTGGCTGCTGACCAGGCCACTCAACTCAGAAAAAACATGGCCAAAACCGGAGCATCCGGATCGCAGGCGCTTGCAGGCCTCAGCGTCCTTTTTTTGCTCCGGGTTCTGATGGTGCCGCTGAATCAGCATCTCCTGCAACCGGCCACTGAGGATACGCTTCTCTATGGGCTGTGCCAGGTAACAGGCCATGGCCCGGGAGACCCAATCCAGGGCAAAGTGCAACATTTGCCATTTTGCCTCCTTCTCATCATTCAGTTGGTCACCGGCCAGGATGACCGCGTTCATCTGCTCGGGAAAAATACACTGCCGCAAGTAGAACCAGGCTGCATCTTCGCAAACACGCCCATAGACCTGGTCCTGCATCAGCCACTGTTCAATACACAACTGCTCACTGGCAAGATCACTTTTGTTTCGATGGGCATTAATCTCCCGGACAAACCTCTGAACCATCAAATCACTATCGCTGAAGCGCCCCTCCCTTGGCATAAACAGCTGCCGTGGGGCCGTCGCCCCGGCCACCTTCTCAGGCGCTGGCCTCAAAGATGTAACCGGTGAAAGTTGGTCTATCTGTGCCGCTTCCGGGGTTTTATCCGGATGTTCGCGGTCTTCAGAATCTGATTGTTCAGGCAAATCAGACTCCGACGGCAAATGCCTCTGCTTAACCGGCCGGACAACTTCAGGTGTTTGCTCCGTATCCGGACTGTGCTGCTTCGGGGCAACCACGTTCCCTCTGAACTCCGCCCTGCTGCGCTGATGTGTTTTTCTTTTTTTCCTGCTTTTCCTGCTGCCAGATTCAACGACAACCGGCGTTTTAACAGCATCTGTTGCTGCAGTGCTGGTTACGGCAGGAATATTTAACTCACAGATTTCAATTAATGAATCCAGCCTTCGCCTGAGGGACTCTGGCAAACCGGGTAAGCTGCGCAGCTGCTGATACAGTTCCCGGGACTTTTCAAACCGACCAAAACCCAGGTTAATATCACCCGCATCTTTGAGCAGCAGCGGGGACAAGCCACTGTCTGCCGCATTAGCCAGATGTATAAGGGCGATCAGCGGATGTTTTTCAAACCCTGTGGAACAAAGGTACATTAGCCCTTTGGTCAACTTCATAAGCCCACTTACAAAGCGTGACTCCTTCGCCTCAAGACGTTGCTCGAAGTACTTATACAGCCTTCTTTTCGTATCCCCCTTGCCTGCATCCTTGAATACCCCGCCAAGCAGATTATTTATTGTCCCTTTCGATACCCGCAACTTCGCCCCCGATTCCTCAAACACTTGCCTGAGATCGTTATGGTTATAGCGGTTGCGCCTGGAGCGAAGTTCGAGCCTGCCACCTTCCTGTCGGGAACGAATAATGTCACTCCAGTCCAAAGTAATGATCTGCCTCAGCCCTTCCGGATAGTCAGCAAACTTTTTGATCTCAGGCTTGGCATTGGTACCCATTATCAGCCCCCCCAAATCCAGCATGAACAAGTCACGGGGCGTCATTTTTTCAAGACAGCTTTTGAAGTGTTTGTCAGTCAGCTTGAGGAGGGTAGTGAATGCATCCATCAGCTCCCGGGCAAAAGTCCGTTCCAACATAATCATTTCAGAGCTCCGATTCAGGAACGGAACCAGCAGACGCGGGATAAGAAAGGGTGAAACCAGCAGCAGCTTATCTGTATTACAACTCAGCTTCACCAGCAGCCAGGCGGCGGGAAAAAATTCAGTCTCCCGGACCAACTGAGAAAGCTCCTGCACCTGCTCATAATCCATAGAAGAGGGTGACTGTCCGGAAATCAGCAAATATAGCTCAACAGCCCTGAGATAAAGGTCGAGAAAATCCTTATCAATATTCTTAAGCTTTGCCAGGATGGGTTCAGTGGCTTCAGGCTCCCCGGCATATTGCAAAGCCAGAAATCCTGACAACAGAAAATTGCATTTCTTACCATTACTGACGAAGGGAGACAATTGCTCTTCTTCATCACAAATGCATGCAGCTAAAATGCGCATTATCGCCCGGCTATCGAAGGGGTGCGATGTACCAAAGGCGGACATCACCGCGACCACTTTTTCCCGGCTCGATAAATGGTTGTTCTTTTCGCTGTTAACAGGGTTACCCATTAACAGCCCGGGGCCATGATCAGATACAGCGGTTGCAGAGGTGCAGGGAGCGGCATCGGGGAACGTAGCAACAGGGAACCCTGAACATGCCGGTGATGAGACATTAACCACTGCCAACTCTCGTCCCCACGCGATGGCTGAGGCTGAACCAGAAGCAGACATCGCATCACTGCCCCCTGGGACAGCACTGCCAACTTCCAGTGACTTAAGAGAATCTGACAGTGAATCCATAATATCCCCCACTACCGGCACAGGCCAAAGGATGACGGTGCTGATGCCATGGATACGAGCTGTGACTGCCTAACCAGCGGTTAAGTTCAGTCCCTGCTGGGAATATGGGGCATCACGGGGAAGGGTCGGACATTATCACCCTGTGCTTCAAAAACCTTGCCGGTTCCCTCTTTTTCCACCTCATCAATACGAATAATGGTATTCAGTGGAATGTAACTGCGCTTTACACCTTCAAACGCTGCCTTCAGTTTCTCTTCGCCCGGGTCAACCAGTAGCTGACTGCGCTCACCGAAGACAAACTCCTCAACCTCAATGAAACCCCAGAGTTCACTCTGGAAGATCTGTCGGGCGTAGATTTCAAACACTTCGCCCTGATTTTGAAAAATCACACGGAAAATGGGGGTTTTCGCCATTAGGTTCTAGTACCACGTTAATTCTGCCCAGACGTTTTACGGCTTGAGCTGACCATAGGATTTCAGGGCGCAGATCATAACACAAAGCCTGACTGCAATGGTTTGCCTAAATACACTGGAATGTACAAATCTGACCGGATCGATTATTCGTCATCCCACGCCCGCACTCTGCAATGACCACAATACAATCTATGTAATCACGGTTTAACCGGGCTCATCCTTGACTATCCTCCATGGTGCAGGGTAGCTATAATGCCCGGTTTATGAACAACAGGCTTGGCCTCGCTGCAGGTTTGAGCCCTCCAGGAGGCTGTTTGGGAATAGCGCCCACAGGGTGGACTATTCCCGGACAGCCTCCCGGCACAAGCCAGTAAAGTGTGAAATGAGCAAAAAACTGTATATCAAAACCCATGGTTGCCAGATGAACGAGTACGATTCCGCCCGTATGGCTGATCTGCTCGGCGAGACTCATACCCTGGAGCTGACGGACAATCCGGAAGAGGCGGATGTCCTGCTGGTAAACACCTGCTCCGTGCGGGAAAAAGCCCAGGAAAAACTGTTCCACCAGCTGGGTCGCTGGCGAAAACTGAAAGAGAAAAACCCGGACCTGATCATCGGCGTTGGCGGCTGCGTTGCCAGCCAGGAAGGTGATGAGATCCGTAAACGGGCACCCCAGGTTGATGTGGTGTTTGGCCCACAGACCCTGCACCGTTTGCCGGAAATGATCGATGCCAGCAAGGCCAACCATATTCCCGTGGTGGACGTTACCTTCCCGGAAATTGAAAAGTTTGACCGTTTGCCGGAACCCAGTGTGGATGGTCCAACGGCGTTTGTCTCCATTATGGAAGGCTGTGACAAGTACTGCACTTACTGCATCGTTCCATATACCCGTGGTGCGGAAATCAGCCGCCCCATGGATGACGTTATTGCTGAATGCTATGGCCTGGCGGAAAAAGGCGTTCGGGAAATCAACCTGCTGGGGCAAAACGTCAACGCCTATCGTGGTGAAAAACACGATGGCTCCGTCTGTGACCTGGCGGAATTGATCACGGTGGTGGCTGCCATTGACGGGATTGACCGTATCCGCTTTACCACCTCTCACCCACTGGAGTTTTCAGACAGCCTGGTCAATGTCTACGCCGAAGTTCCCGAGCTGGTCAGCCATCTGCACCTGCCGGTACAGAGTGGTTCTGACCGGGTCCTGCAACTGATGAAACGGGAGCACACCGCAGCAGACTACCTGAAGAAAATACGACAGCTTCTGGCTATCCGCCCTGACCTGAAGCTCTCCTCGGACTTTATTGTCGGCTTCCCGGGAGAAACCGATCAGGACTTTGCAGACACCATGAACCTTATTGCAGAAGTGGGCTTTGACGCCTCGTTCAGTTTTATCTTCAGCAAGCGCCCCGGAACTCCCGCCGCCGATATAAAAGACAATGTTCCCGAGGAAGTGAAGAAACAGCGCCTGCAGATTTTGCAGAACCGCATTAATCAGCAGGTTATTCAGATCAGCCGTCGTCTGGTGGGCAGCACCCGGAAGATTCTGGTGACCGGTTACTCCAGGAAAGATCCGGGACAATTATCAGGACGTACCGAGTGCAACCGGGTAGTGAATTTCCAGTGTGCTGACCCTCGCCTGATTGGCCACTTTGCGGATGTCGAGATTGTTGAAGCGTTGCCGCACTCTCTGCGTGGTACGCTGATCAGTTCCGAGCTGGACAGCGTGGCCTGAGAAAAAGAGGCGTAATGCCTCTTTTTCCTGACTGGCTTACATTCAGAGACCATCGTAATATCTTACCTGAATCCACTTGCAGTAAAGGCTAAACACTGACTTTGAATACCAAAACACAAGGACAGGACTCTTCCGGAAGTAACAACGCCTCTGGCCATAATGCCACTGATCAAAACGTCTGCCGCTTCTCTCTTGAGCCTGATGAGCCACAGAGGTTCGCCGAACTCTGTGGGCAATTCAACCAGCACCTGAAACAGATCGAAGAACGTCTCGGTGTCACCATCCGTCATCGTGGTAATGTCTTTGCCATCCAGGGTGACAATGGCCGTGCGGAGGTAGCGGGCGAAGTCGTCAAGCGACTGTTCAGAGAAACCGGTAAGGACGAACCCCTCAGCCCGAACACGGTTCACCTGTTCCTGCAGGAATCGGCCATTGAGTGGATACACGAAGAACCCGAAGACAAGCTGATCTCTCTGCGTACCCGCAAAGGCCTGATTACGCCCCGGGGGCCTAACCAGCAAAGTTATGTAAAGTCGATTCTGCAGCACGACATCAATTTCGGTATTGGCCCTGCGGGTACCGGGAAAACCTACCTGGCCGTTGCCGCTGCGGTACAGGCCCTGGAAGAAGAACAGATCCGTCGCATTCTGCTGGTGCGTCCTGCGGTGGAAGCGGGGGAAAAACTGGGCTTTCTGCCTGGCGACCTGTCCCAGAAAATCGATCCTTATCTCAGGCCTCTCTACGATGCCCTGTATGAAATGCTCGGTTTTGAGCGGGTTGACCGACTGATAGAGAAAAATGTGATTGAAGTTGCCCCGCTGGCCTACATGCGGGGTCGTACACTCAATAATTCATTTATTATTCTCGATGAGTCCCAGAATACCACTCAGGAGCAGATGAAGATGTTCCTGACCCGTATCGGCTTTGGCTCTACCGCCGTGATTACCGGTGATATCACCCAGGTTGACCTGCCCCGGGGGACACGCTCCGGTCTGGCCAGTGCCATTGAAGTCCTCAAAGGGGTCGACGGTATCGGCTTTACCTGGTTTAACGCCAAGGATGTGGTACGCCATCCCCTGGTACAACGGATCGTGCAGGCCTATGACCGTTTCGACAAACTGACCCAGGAGCAGTCAACAGGAAAGTATTCCCGACCGGGTAAGCAACCTTCTGCTCCCCGCTCTGCACGCTCTTTACCCGCTGAAGGCTCTTTACCAGCTGAGGGCTCTTTACCAGCCGAGGGCTCTTCATCACCCAAAGGCGCACAATAATGGCCTCGGTTCATATTGATGTGATGATTAACAGCCGCAGCACACAGCTTCCCGAACAGAGTGAGCTGGAAAAGTGGGCCGCAGCTGCCGTTGGCCAGCACCGTCAGGAAGCTGAAATCAGCCTCCTGATCGTCGATGAAGATGAAGGTGCCGAGCTGAATCGGCAATGGCGGGGCAAGGAAGGGCCAACCAATGTACTGTCCTTTCCTTCCGATCTGCCTGCCGAACTGGAGTTGCCATTACTGGGTGATTTGATAATCTGCGTCCCTGTTGTTGAGCAGGAAGCTATTGAACAGAAAAAAAGTCTCAATTCCCACTGGGCTCATATAATGGTTCATGGCACACTTCACTTGCTTGGCTACGATCACATTGACGATCAGGAAGCCGAAGAAATGGAGTCTCTGGAGACGGAAATTCTCGGTCAGCTCGGCTATCCTGATCCCTATCAGGACAGAGAGTAATCCTGACAGGCTTTGGATCACGTTTAACACATTCATCAGTAAACCGCCCACCGGGAGGTGGGCATAGCCGTGAAGACAGAGGGCAATGAGCGACGACCATTCGACGGAAGATCATCCGTCACCATCATGGATGGACAAACTGACCAGCATATTTCACCAGGACCCCAAAGACCGCAACGCGCTGCTGGGCATACTGCGAGATGCCGGAAGCCGGGGCATGCTGGATGATGAAGCGCTGAGCATCATCGAAGGCGCTGTTCAGGTCGCGGACATGCAGGTTCGTGAAATCATGATCCCCCGCTCCCAGATGGTCTGTGTGGATGAAGACCAGAACCCGGAAGAGTTCCTGCCCCAGGTTATTGAGTCGGCCCACTCCCGCTTCCCGGTTATCGGCGATACCAAAGATGAAGTCATCGGTATTCTGCTGGCCAAGGATCTGCTGCCGTTGATTCTTAACACCGGGGGCAAATTCAATATCAAGAACCATTTACGACCAGCGACTTTTATCCCGGAAAGCAAACGCCTGAATGTTTTGCTCAGGGAGTTTCGCACCAACCGTAACCACATGGCCATCGTTATTGATGAATTTGGTGGAGTGGCCGGACTGGTCACCATTGAGGATGTGCTTGAGCAGATTGTTGGCGATATCGAGGATGAAACCGATGTTGACGAAGATACCTTTATCAAACCGGCGGATGACCTTGAACACGCGTTTATTGTCAAAGCGCTGACGCCCATTGAAGACTTTAACGAGCAGTTTGCCACCAGGTTCCCGGATGATGAGTTTGATACCATTGGTGGTATCGTCATGCAGGAGTTTGGCCATATGCCAACCCGCAATGAATCCGTGGAAATTTCCGGCTTCCGCTTTGATGTACTGAACGCCGATGGTCGTCGGATTCGACTGTTGCGGGTAACCCCCTGCTGATGCCTGCTGCGACGTCCCGTTCATCTCTTCAGGTTGTGCGCTACCTGCTGTCGCTGGCCGCAGGTGCGGCCATGCCCCTGGGCTTCAGCCCTTTTGACATCTGGCCAGTTCCCATGCTGGCTGTTGGCATGATCTTTCTTTTGACCCGAACATTACCCGTCAAGACCGCAACAATGTGCGGTTTTCTTTTTGGCGTCGGGATGTTTGGGGCTGGCACATCGTGGATATACGTCAGTATCCATGAATTTGGGGCCGCTTCCCCCATGCTGGCCGGACTGCTGACCGGGCTTTTTGTCCTGGGCATTTCCGCCCTGATGATCATGCCGGTCTTCCTGCTTTACAGCTGGCTTAATCAACGAAAAGCCGGGGCAATGCCCCCCTGGCAGCAGGCACTGATGTTTTCAGGGCTCTGGGTACTGTTTGAGTGGGTGCGCAGCTGGTTGCTGACTGGCTTTCCGTGGCTGTTATCGGGCTATGCACTTCTGGACACGCCCTTTGCAACGCTGGCTCCCGTTATCGGAACCTATGGCTTAAGCCTGCTGATGGTAGCCACCGCCTGCCTGTTGTTTGCCCTGATTATTCCGGCTAAACAGCAGCGAACACCCAATATTATTGCTTTATTCATCGCCCTGGCAGGTTGGGGACTTTCGTGGCCGCTCAACAACATGGCATGGACAGAAAAAACCGGCGATATCTCCTTCAGCGCGGTACAGGGAAATATTCCCCAAAACCTGAAGTGGGACCCTGACTTTATTCACACCACCATCATTAATTACATTGGCCTGAGTGAAGACCAGTGGCAGCAGGAATTGATTATCTGGCCGGAAAATGCCATTCCACTGTTTTATAACCGTGCCCGGGGCTTGATGGCCCAGCTGGACAGACTGGCCCGTCAGAATAACAGTACATTAATTCTTGGTATGCCAGTGGATGATAATGCTGGCAGCGAAACCCGTTACTTCAACAGTATTCTGTCTCTGGGAGAAGGCTATTTACCCGCAGACGGCCCCGGCCGCTACGACAAGCAGAAGCTGGTGCCATTTGGTGAGTACGTTCCCATGGAGTCCCTGCTGCGCGGGCTGATTGATTTCTTTAACCTGCCCATGTCAGAATTCTCCCGTGGAGACTCAGAACAGACCTTACTCAAGGCGGGCGAGGTAACCATTGCCCCTTATATCTGTTATGAGGTGGTTTACCCGAACTTTGTCGCACAAATGGCGCAAGAGAGTGGGCTGCTGATTACCATCAGCAACGATACCTGGTTTGGCAAATCCATTGGCCCTGTCCAGCATTTCCAGATTGCCCGGATGCGAGCACTGGAAACCGGACGCTTTATGATCCGGGCCACCAATGATGGCATTACCGCCCTGATTGATGAAAAGGGACGTGTGGTAAAAACGATTCCGCGCTTTACCCATGGCGTTTTGTCAGCAACCGCAGAGGTTCGCGAGGGCCAGACACCATTTATGATGTACGGCTCCTGGCCGGTGTTACTGCTAGGCTTGTTTCTGATTTTTCTGCCGCTGTATGCAAGAACCCCCCGAAAAAGAAGTCAGTGATGCCGTGGGATAGACCCAGCCCCCCCGGACAGCCCCTCAGGGGGCCATTGTCTTCCCAAGAGCGACGTCCCTGGTTAAATCCACCTCCTGCTCAAATCGTTCAAACGCAGCGATAAGTTCAGACACTATCGTTTCCAGCCTACTCTGTCTTACAGCTTCTTCCAGCCCGGATAATCCCAGATATTCCTCAACATAACCAATTATCTGATCGATCATCCGGTCATCAGGCTGGAGATGATCCAATGGCGAATTACCCCGGTCATCCAGATTTTCCAAACTCGGCCAGGCTCCTTCTGCTAACAATAATGCAAATACTTTAACCCTCTCGGGATGTTCACTTCTGCCTGCGTGATGAAGTGGCCTTACACCCGCATTGGTCGGATGATTGATGGCGATTTGATAGTCAGGATCAGCCCTGAACATATCACAGTACCACCGCACCACCTCCTCCCTGCCACCGGCTGCCAGATTAAACCGGTTATTACCCGTATTATTGGCAGCCTGCCCCTTTAAATCCCCCGGAGTTAATATTGCCTTGATGGATTTAAACAGTTGGTAATATTCCGTCCGCAGTGCTTCGGGAGCACTGTTTAACAGAAAAACCAGTATTTGATCCGGACAGTCCCTGTTGATTGCCGGCCCCACTTTACCAGCAACTTCATAGGCCATTTCATCGACTGATCTGGCCCCATTGGGTTCATTAAACAGTGAAACAATCCGCTCACGGGAAACTGAATTACAAATCACCTGAAATGCCTGAGAATCTGCTGCTGCACATGCCCAGTGAAGAGGGTTCATGCCAAAAGGGCAATCAACATCCCTGCCGATACGTAACGCTTCAGCAGCCACAGAAGCCAGAGGTTTTGCCTTATCAGCAAAATCAGATACATGTCGGCACCTGGAAAAATCAAGCACCTTCTGCTCCATAGTTGAAGCAATTCCACCACTGGCAATCGCCTCACCAGACACATGTCTGTACGGATCAAGGGGCTGAGTTCCGGGGGCATCCATCAAAATATCCTCTCGAAGCTGAAGTAGTTTGAACTTTTGATTGGCAATCCAGAAAAAAGTTTCGTCCAATGTTCCTTATATAAAAATGGAACCGGACAGCCGCTGCAAGGTCAAACGGCGATATTTAATGTCCAGGTGTGCAGGGTGTCTTTTTGAAAGCAGCAGCATCCACTCATTCCCCCCCGAAGCCTGCGGGCCGGGTTAAGCAACAAGTCGGCTCAAACAGGATTCCTGACCGCGTCGGATGTAGATTTAACGGTAAAAATGTCTCAACGCATCCGTTTCACAGAGGCACAGCCCCACCCCTGAATGATGCCAGGCGTATTGAGGCTGCCTTTTGGAATAAAAGGCTGTTAAAGGGACATCAAATCACCCCGGCTGAGGTGTTTAAAGCCTATGGCAGTGACCGTTCGTCTCTCAGAGCTGGCTTTTTCCTGCAAAGGCTTTGTGCACAGAACATTCTTCTTGACAATAAAAAAGTCACCCCGGAGCAGGTCATCCAAGAATTCAACCGACAGCCAGATGGCAATGATAAGTGCAGATTGGCGATAGCACGCTATAGAGAAGAATTTTGCCTGAAGGGCCTGCCATTAAATGGTCAGCCGGTCACAGCGGATACGGTGATCAAGGATTTCCCGAATACTCCACACGGCATACTGGGAAGAGCGCGCTTTAAGGAACAATGTTGCCTCAGCGGCCAGCCGTTGAATGGCCAGCAGATTACACCGGATGAGGTGGTTAAGGCTTTTCCGGACAGTCAAGCCGGTAAACTGGGGGTAGCCCGCTTCACCGCAGAATGTTGCCTGAAGAGCCTGCCGTTGCATGGCCATCGGGTCACAGCAGATGCAGTGGTTCAGAGTTATCAGGCGGCCGGAGCAACACTGGAGCTGGCACGCTTCAAAGCGGAATGTTGCCTGAAGAGACTTCGGTTGGATGGCAAGCTGGTCACACCGGATGCGGTGGTTAAGGGTTTTCCGGGCAGTCCGGCCGGAAAACTGGGGATCGCGCGTTTCAAAGCAGAATGTTGCCTGAAGAACCTGCTGCTGTATGGTCGACGGGTCACACCGGATATGGTGGTCAAGGATTATCAGGCCGCCAGGGCATCTCTGGAGCTGGCGCGCTTCAAAGCAGAATGTTGCCTGAAGCACCTGCTGTTGTTTGGCCGACAGGTCTCACCGGATGAGGTGATGAAGGATTATCAGTCCGCCAGGGCACCACTGGAGATGGTTCGCTTTAAAGCAGAATGTTGCCTGAAAGGACTGCGGTTGAATGGTCGGCCGGTCTCACCGGATGAGGTAGTTAACGGTTATCAGACAACCAAAGCGCTGCTGGAGCTGACGCGCTTTAAGGAACAATGTTGCCTGAGGAACCTGCCGTTGAATGGCCAGCGGGTCACAGCGGATGCCGTGGTTAAGGGTTATCAGGCCGCCAGATCACTACTGGAACTGGCACACTTCAAATCAGAATGCTGCCTGAAGGGCCTGCTGTTGCAGGGCCGTCAGGTCTCAACGGATGAGGTGGTGAATGATTTCCTGAACAGTCGGAAAGGCAAACTGGGGATAGCGCGCTTCAAGGAACAATGTTGCCTCAGGGGTTTGTTGTTGTATGGCCAGCAGGTCACCCCCGAAGAGGTGGTTACGGATTTCCCGGATAGTCCGGAAGGCAAACTGGGCAGGGCCCGCTTCAAGGAACGATGTTGTTTCAGGGGCAAGCTGCTGCATCGCCAGTCGGTCACAGCACATCAGGTGGTTAAGGATTTCCCGGATAGTCCGGAAGGTAAACTGGCGCAGGCGCGCTTTAAGCAACGGTGTTGCCTGAAGGGCGTGCCACTGAAGGGCCGACAGGTGACACTGGAAGAGGTGATGCAGGATTATCAGGCCGCCAGAGCAACCCTGGAGCCCGCTCGCCTAAAAGCAGAATGTTGCCTGAGAGGACTGCTATTGAATGGCCGGCAGGTGGCTCCGGATGAAGTAGTCAGGGGTTTCCCAAATAGTCCGGAAGGCAAACTGGGAAGGGCCCGCTTCAAGGAGCAATGTTGCCTGAAGGGCCTGCCATTGAATGGCCAGCCGGTCACACCAGATGCAGTCGTTAAGGGTTTTCCGGACAGTCAGATTGGCAAACTGGGAATAGCGCGCTTTAAGGAACAATGTTGCCTGAAGGGCCTGCCGCTGAATGGCCAGCAGATTACACCGGATGAAGTGGTTAATGACTATCAGGGTGCCATGGCAACAATGGAACTGGCTTGCTTTAAGGCGGAATGTTGTCTGAGGAGCCTGGCCTTGAATGGCCTGCAAATTACACCGGAGGAAGTGGTCCGGGGTTTCACCAACAATCCGGCGGGCCAATTGGCAGCAGCGCACTTCAAAGCGGAATGTTGCCTGAGAGATCTGCTGTTGAATGACCAGCAGGCCTCGCTGGATGCGGTGGATTATGAACGGGGTGGCTGGTTGCTCGAAAACACTATTTTGTATTCTCAGCTGCCATTGAAGACGAAAGTATTGGAAAGTATCTGGGATAACCAGCAAGTATTAGACGCGTTTAATGAAATACCCGGCGATCATTCGGCTGTGCAAACCAAATATCTGATTCAAAGGCTGAAACAATCTCTGCGGTACGGTGACACCAACGAAGCTCAGGATATACTTCAACAGGCTTGGCAAATCTCAAACAACGCACCGGTTCAGGACGATGAGCAACACCGACTGCAATGTATCCTGAAATTCATGGCTATGCAGAATGAATGGGCAATTGACCATGAAAACCTGTCAGCAGAACAGGTGTTGGAATCCACCAAAACACTGAGACACTCATTTCAGAACTTACGTATACGTTTCTTCTTCCTGGCGCACTGCTATATCAACAGCCTGTGTGTTAATGGACAACAAATCCATAAGGATCAGGTATTAGAATGCCTCAAGAGTTTTCCTGAAGAAAGTAAACTGCATTATGCTTTAGTTTGCTGGCTTGAAGAATGCAGCACCGACACCAATGTAATGGATTATATGCTGTTTAGACGAGAAAACACCGTTGGCGGTGATAGTCTTCACGGATACGATGTCTCTGATGGTCAACATGGGACTTCGGCTTACTTCATGTTATCTGTTGATGAAGACTATGGGCTTGATATGAATTGAACGACAAAAATTTTCTAAATAACACTGCCCCAGGCTGGCCTTCGAGGTTAAACACAACACTCAGCTGCGATAGATCAGCCAGTACCATAAATACCCGGCGTACTCTCTGAAAGCACGTTCACTGTCGCTCAAATAACGGGCACTGGGCAACCATCGACTGATACGGAAAGTGTCTTTTGAGGCATTGGCCAGCATACCCGGTGCCGGAATCACATGAAAACCCGCTCGTTCAAAGCTGAGAACGGCCCTTGGCATATGCCAGCCATGGGTCACGAGTAAAACCGACTGAATATCCTCAGGCAGCATTTCACGGGCATACACTGCATTTTCCCGGGTTGTAGTACTTTGATCCTCCAACCACCGGGTTTCCACAGCAAAATCATGCTTAAGACTTTCTGCCATGGTGGCTGCTTCCGGTCGGAAACCGCCACCACTGACCATAACCGGCAGCTCAGTCTGACGGCTCAGCCATGCGCCATAACGGAGTCGCTCCAGGGTATACATAGAAGGGCGAAAGCCTGACATCTCGGGGCTGATACGAGGTAAACCACCACCAAGAATCACCACTGCCTGAGGCTCTACAGGTTGTGTTTGCCCCGGCGTAAAGACCGGGTAACGCTCAAGACTGCGAATAAGCAGCGATGAAACCGGCTGGGTTGAGAACAGATAAAGAATGACCAGTGCCAGCCAGGCAATCCATGACTTAAAAATCAGTCCCATTATGATCAGCCAAATCAGCAACATGAAAAAAGGAGTCCATTTGTTTTTCTAGGAGCCTGTCGGACTTAAGCGTCCGTCTAGGCGACCCCGTAGCGAGGATTGCGAGAAATTGAGGATGAAAATTTCTGCTTCTGAGGAGAATAGCGGGGCTATTTGACGAAGAAGCAGGAATTTTTAGACCAATTTATCGCAACCGCACGACTGCATGGATGCAGGAGCTAGGGCAACGCAGGAGCAGTTGCCGCGTAGGACAGTCTTAAGTCCGACAGGCTCCTAGCCCCACAGGCCGGAAAGGGAAAACTTTAGTGACGGCACGTTATTGTGACACGCTCATTGAAAATCGGACAATCCCAACCCGTTTGATCAACTATCCTGAACAGTCCCATAGTTTTAACGATAAGGTTTACGCTGTGCAAGGACCGTTTGAGCATCTTGTTCTGGAAATGGCAGTCATCTTTGGTGGTGCATCGTTACTGGGCACCCTGTTTGTCTGGCTGAAACAACCCATTATTCTCGCTTATATAGGCCTTGGTATGCTGATTGGTCCCCAGGGTCTGAATGTGGTCATGGATGATGGACATATTGAAGCGATCTCCACCATGGGGATTATTCTGTTGATGTTTCTGCTGGGGTTACACCTGCACCCCAGAAACCTGCTCAAACAGTTAAAACAAACGGCGCTGGTAACCTTTCTCTGCCTGAGCGTTGTTGGTGCCATGATCTGTGCCACTCTTGCCCTGCTCTTTGATTTTTCATTGACAGAAGCGTTGATCGCTGGCCTGTCTCTTGCCTTTTCCAGTACCGTACTCAGTTTAAAGCTGATCCCTACCACAACACTGCACCATAAGAGAACCGGTGAAGTGATGATCAGTATTCTGCTGTTTGAAGATATTCTGGCCATTCTGACCATTCTGATTCTTTACAGCAGCAACGGTGGGGCCCATATCGAAGCGCTATTACTGCCGTTGAAAACCTGTGCATTTGCCCTGGGGGCCTGGTGTTTTGTCCGATACGTCCTGCTACCGCTAATGGGGCGTTTTGACATTATCTCTGAGTATATTTTTCTGGTGTCTCTGGGCTGGTGCCTGACAGCAGCTCAACTGGCGGAGTCTTTTGGTCTGTCCCATGAGATCGGGGCTTTTATTGCCGGAGTCAGTATTGCTACATCGCCAATCTCACTGATTATTGCCGAGGGTTTGAAACCGTTGAGGGAGTTCTTTCTGATTCTGTTTTTCTTTTCGGTTGGAGCCCAGTTTGAACCGATGCTGAAAAGCCATCTGCTGATGGCTATTCTATTGACGTCAACGATCGTATTAATTGCCAAGCCCATACTGTTTAAATATCTGCTGAAGCATCTGGCAGGCGAACGACACGATAATGCGGCAGAAATGGGGTTACGTTTGGGGCAGAGCAGTGAATTCTCACTACTCCTGGCCTACGGAGCCATGACGGCAGGAAGAATCCAGCAGGAGACCGCATTACTGATCGAAGGGGCGGCAATTCTGACCTTTATAGTTTCTACGTACCTGGTGGTATTCAGACTGCCAACACCGATATCCCCCAGCAATGAGTTAAGAAGTGATTGAAACTCTGCTGAGTTTTTAATGCCACAAAGAGGCATTGGATTAAATAACAAAAAAGAATATACCTTCATGTTCAAACGACCGGGAGTTCGGAGACAATTCACCCGGATCATTAGCAATTTGAGCCTCACTGAGCGAACCATTAGCGGGGTTTATCTGGTCTTCGATGTGTTGATCAACAGCCGGGTGGTCTCTGATGTGTTGATCAACATCTGACAGCAGGGCTTTCTGGTTACAATTGCTAAAGGGGCAGAGAACAATCAGGTTATCCAGAAACATCCTCGTTTCTATACTGTAGCTGGTTAATGTTTTGCCGGTAACGACAATACCATCGCAATTATGCTCACCTATTGCTAATGAATCGTTATTATCTATGCAAGGTTGGCAGATCGTATGATGACAACCATCAATTTTCCTGCCGTTGTAGGTGATATTCCTGCATTGAATGCATTCCAGGCTTCTCAGTGCGGATATCTGCGATGAATCATTGCTAAAGGCAACATCTACCTGTTGACCTGAGGGTGTGATCACTGAAAAGGACTGTAAAACGCCAGGCATAATCTGAGTTCCTCTAGATCCTCTGAAACAACAATCGGTTATGTTTTCTGGTACTAAGACGGCTTTGACCATTACCAGCGCTGTTTAGTTCCAACCCTCAGGACAGTTCCTTACATCAGCCCCCACAGCAACACTGCCAGTATCTGCGGCGACAAAATTCTCAAACACATCACCAGCGGATAAACCGTTGCGTAGGACAGTGCCGCCGCTCCGGACTTTTCATGCAGACTGTTGGCAAAGGCCAGCGCAGGCGGGTCCGTCATGGAACCTGCCAGCAGGCCACAGAGGCTCAAATAGTTAAGCCCACCAAACATACGGCTGGCAATACCGATCACCAGCAACGGCACCAGGGTGATCACTGCGCCGTAGAGCATCCATTGCACACCATCCCCATGCACCAGGATATCCACAAAGTTTTCCCCGGACTTTAAACCAACCACGGCCAGAAACAGAACAATACCAATCTCCCGCAACGCCAGGTTGGCACTGGGCGGCATAAACCAATATAAACGACCAATACTGCCTATTCGGCCAAGAATCAACGCCACCAGCAGAGGTCCACCGGCCAGCCCCAGCTTGAGCGCCGCAGGCAGGCCCGGGATCGTCAGGGGCACAGAGCCCAGCAGAATCCCCAGGCCAATACCAATAAACACCGGCATCATCTGAACCTGTTGCAGCTTCTGCTGGGCATTGCCCACCTGATTGGCCACCGCATCAATCGACTCAGGGCGACCAACCAGGTTGAGAATATCACCAAACTGCAACGTCGCGTCCCGGTTGGGCACCAGCTCCACACCGGAGCGGTTCAGGCGGGAAACCACCACGTCATAACGCTGTTTGAATTTCAGGTCGATCAGCTTTTTACCCAGCACCTTCTCATTGGTTACCACCACCCGGGAAGTTCTGAGCTCCGTTCCTTTTGTGGTCAGGGACGCGTCTACCTCTTCGCCGAGAATAAGGCAGGCATTCTGCAATTTCTGCCGACTGCCAACCAGGTGGAGAATATCCCCCAGCGCCACTGTTGTATTGCCTTTGGGGACAACCAGTTCTTCCCCTCGCTTCAGTCGGGAACAGACCAGTTCTCCGTCATTCAGCCCCGGAACATCCTGAAGCGCCAGGCCATCAATATTCGGGTTTCGAATGGCCACATTGATGGTATACAGGCTTTCCTTTCCGGTACCGGACACTTTCTCAAAGGCTTCCGCTTCCTGGTCAACGTCTATTTTGAACAGTCGCCGGATAAACCACATGCTCAGCAGAATGCCACAAATACCGAACGGATAAGCCACCGCATAAGCAGAACCTGGCAGGGCCAGCATGCTCTCTGGCGTGCCCAGCTCGGCCAGAATGCCGGTGCCCGCCGCCAGAGAAGGCGTATTCGTCACAGCGCCCGAATAGATCCCCAGGACAACGGGCAGGGGAACATCAAACATCAGATGAAGCACGGTGGCCACCACCCCGCCCAGCAGTACCAGCCCTGCGGCAAAGGCATTCAGTTTCAGACCGCTGCTTTTCAGCGATGAAAAGAAACCCGGCCCCACCTGAATCCCGATGGTGTAAACAAACAGAATCAGGCCAAACTCCTTGATGTACTCCAGTGTGTGGCTGTCCAGATGGATATCCATCTGATAGACAAAGTGCCCCACCAGAATACCCCCGAACAGCACGCCACCTATGCCCATACCGATGCCACGGATGCGCCAGTTACCTATCCACAGGCCCAGCACGGCCACCAGCGACAGGATCGATATGGATATCGCGATATCGCTCATTATGTTTTCCAGAACGTGAGAATGAATGATGAAGATTAAAAAAGGATCGTCACCTTACCAAACACTGACAGTCAGGCCGGATGATATAGATCAATACGGGACAATCTGTGTTGATAAATCATCAGGAAAAGTGCAGTTGCGCAGGCAGTGTTGTATCCTTGCGGGTTATTAGTTCCCCTGACTCTTTGATTGGTTTTCCACAAAGCTTTTCTCACCGGACTGCTTTCAGAAAAGCATCAAAGCGATCCTTTACATGAAGCCCGTTGAGCGATGATGGAAGAGCATTACCAACCGCATCAGATTGAGAGCGAAGCCCAGAAATTCTGGGAAGACAATGACAGCTTTGCTGTCACCGAAGGCACTTCAGAAGGCTCTTCACAAGAGAAGGGCAAAGAAAAGTACTACTGCCTCTCCATGTTCCCGTACCCCAGTGGCCGACTGCACATGGGGCACGTTCGTAACTACACCATTGGTGATGTGATTTCACGCTACCAGCGTATGCGCGGCAAGAATGTCCTGCAGCCCATGGGCTGGGATGCCTTTGGTCTGCCTGCCGAAAATGCCGCCATCAAAAACAAGACGGCACCAGCTCCCTGGACCTACGAAAACATTGATTACATGAAAGGCCAGCTCAAGCGCCTGGGTTTCGGCTATGACTGGAACCGTGAGCTGGCAACCTGTAAGCCGGATTACTACAAATGGGAGCAATGGTTCTTCACCCAGCTCTACGAAAAAGGCCTGGTATACAAAAAAATGGCCACCGTTAACTGGTGTCCAAACGACGCCACCGTACTGGCCAACGAGCAGGTTGAAGATGGCCGCTGCTGGCGTTGTGATACGGTCGTAGAACGCAAAGAACTGCCCCAGTGGTTTGTCAAAATCACCGCCTACGCCGATGAACTGCTGGCCGACCTCGATAAACTCGAGCACTGGCCAGAGCAGGTCAAGGCCATGCAGCGCAACTGGATTGGCCGCTCCGAAGGCGTACAGATGACCTTCAAGGTTGCCAATGGGCCTGGCGCTGCTGCGGGTGAGAGCGCCCCTGAGGAGTTCAAGGTTTACACCACCCGACCAGATACCCTGATGGGCGTGACCTACGTGGGCATTGCCTCAGAGCACCCATTGGCCAAAGCGGCAGCGGCCAATAACCCTGCCCTTGCCACCTTCATCCATGACTGCAAATCCAATGCCGTGACTGAAGCCGAAATGGCCACCATGGAAAAGGTCGGTGTCGATACCGGCATCCGGGCCATTCACCCAATCACGGGTCGTGAAGTACCCGTATGGGCGGCCAACTTTGTACTGATGGATTACGGTACCGGTGCAGTGATGGCCGTTCCCGGCCATGACCAGCGGGACTACGAGTTTGCCACCCGTTTTGGTCTGCCCATCGAACAGGTTATCGAGCCGGCCAATGGCGAAGCCATTGACCTTGGCGCAGCGGCTTTTACGGACAAGGGTAAGCTGGTGAACTCCGGTGAGTTTGACGGCCTGAGCTCAGAAGAGGCGTTCAATGCCATCGCCGACCGCCTGATTGCAGAAGGCAAAGGTGAGCGTCAGGTGAACTATCGCCTGCGTGACTGGGGTGTCAGCCGTCAGCGTTACTGGGGGGCACCAATCCCGATGCGCTACCTGGAAGATGGTACTGAGGTTCCTGTTCCCCTGGAGGATCTGCCGGTGCTGCTGCCAGAAGACGTGGAAATGGACGGGGTTCAGTCACCCATCAAAGCCGATCCCGAGTGGGCAAAAACCACCCACAACGGCCAGCCTGCCACCCGTGAGACTGATACCTTTGATACCTTCATGGAGTCCAGCTGGTACTACGCCCGCTACTGCTCGCCACAGTCTGATGACCAGATGCTGAACCCTGAGCAGGCTAACTACTGGCTGCCGGTGGATCAGTACATTGGTGGTATTGAACATGCGGTGATGCACCTGCTCTACTCCCGTTTCTATCACAAGCTGCTGCGTGATGCCGACCTGGTCGACAGCGATGAGCCGTTCAAGCGACTGCTCTGCCAGGGCATGGTACTGGCTGACACCTTCTACAAGCTTGATGAAAAAGGCGTCAAACAGTGGCTTGCCCCGACCGATGTCGACAGCGAGTTTGACGACAAAGGACGTCTGGTTAAGGCTACCCTGAAAGCAACCGGTGAAGTGGTTGAACATGCGGGCATGAGCAAGATGTCCAAATCGAAAAACAACGGTATCGACCCGCAGGACCTGATTGATCAGTACGGTGCCGACACGATCCGTCTCTACACCATGTTCGCTGCGCCACCGGAGCAAACCCTGGAGTGGTCTGAAAGCGCTGTAGAAGGTGCCAACCGTTTCCTGCGTCGCTTCTGGAAGCAGGCCGCAGAGCATATTGCCGGTGGTGCTGTGGCCGCTCTTGATCTGCACGCTCTGACCAAAGAGCAAAAGGATCTGCGCCGTAAAGTGCATGAAACCATCAACAAGGTTTCTGATGACTGTGAGCGCCGCCTGACCTTCAATACCGCCATTGCCGCGATCATGGAGTTGAACAACGCCATCAGCAAGTTCCAGGTGTGCCATGCACAAAGTCAGGATCGCGCCGTCATGCGCGAAGCCATTGAAGCCACTACACTGATGCTGGCACCGATCGCACCTCATGCCATGCACAGCATTTGGCAGGCTTTGGGTCACTCTGAGCCGGTACTGGATGCTCCATGGCCAATAGCGGACGAGGAAGCGCTGAAGAAAGAGGCCATCACCCTGGTGGTTCAGGTCAATGGTAAGGTGCGGGCAAAACTGGAAGTACCGGCAGGCCTGGATAAAGACGCCATTGAGAAGCTTGCTCTGGAGCATGAAAACGTCAGCAAATTTACCGATGGTCTGACAGTCCGCAAGGTGATTGTGGTTCCCGGTAAACTGGTGAATATTGTTGCCAATTAATCGCAAGGTAGCGGACATCCTTCCGGAAAAATCATAAAGGGGCAAACGCCCCTTTATTTTTCGCCCTAAAAATGGGAAGTCAGGGCAAGAGTTTGTTTTTCCCGGACAGGCTATTTCCTTTATTCGTCATCATCAAAAGGCTCATCATCGAATAAAAAGGGTGACCCTTCCCTTTCTTTTTCTTCCTCTTCTTCACGTTCTTTCCTGCTTTTCCTTTTCCTATCAGACCGATTCAAAGGATTTGGAGTTAGATTAGGTAAAATAATGGGAGGCGGCTGCTTTTGACCACTTTCCACAGCCAGTGGTGGTTGTGCTGCGATATTGGCCAACCCCATTGAAGCAAGCAACTGGTTTAACGAACCCATTGCCTGCGCGGAACTGATAGGGGTTGCACTGTTATTGACACCGATATTGATACTGGTGCCGACCTTGTTACCTGACTCAGGGCGAACAGCTTCATTTGCGCTCTTGCTCCCCGGGGAAACAGGCCCTTCCCCGTTTTTCAGCCTGTTCTCGCCATGCCCATTATGCACCCCGGACTTTGCTGGTGCAGATAATCCATCATGCTCCACCCCGCAGCCAAGCCCATTAGCTACCCCCGGCTTTAATAACTCCGAGAGGTATTGCCGGTTAACAAGGGCAAGTCCTTTTTCAGGGGCAATTTCACCAGCAATACCAGCTTTGGTGGCGTACTGATTTAAAAGAGAGTCAACTTCTTGCAATAAAGCAGAGTCTGTCACTGAGTTAGCATCTTTTAAAGCCAGCGACAGCTTCTCCGCCAATCTGGATAACTCCATCGCTTTCTGAATATCTTCCGGACGCCCCTGCAACATGAGATTGTTAATAAGGTTACCTAACAGTTCACTGATTGAATGTCGTTGAGACAAGGGCACCCTGCCCCCCTGGGACGCTGCGTGATCCTCAGGCTCCCCCTGTCCGCCATCAATGATCTGAACACTGCCCCCCGTTAACAGGGCAATCAGTTGTGCTACTTTTGTAATCACCTCAATGATCATTTGCGCTGACGGGCTTTCAGTCAGGTCAGGTCCACAGACCACAACATGCAGTGCAGGTGGTGTGGTAAAGAGAGAGGCAATCGACCTGTCGGGTAAGGCCGTCCAGGCAGTCAATAACCTGTTACCCGAGGCCGCATTGCTGATAAAAGCTGGCTGTGAAACCGCAACTGGCATAAAAGGCGGCGCTGTCAGCGAAGATGGTGTCTGCGGGCACCGGCTTGTAACGTTCCTCTCAATAACCGTTCTTAACTCACTTCCTAATGGCCTGGCAAAAATCCTGTTTTGAACAGTCCGCAGCTCCCAACGCTCCACCAGCCGCACCTGCCTGGAGTTACCCATAGCATCGGTAACATACAGATTCTTTTCTTTGGTCAGTTCAGTGCAGCTGACATTGGCTGTTTGGGCGGAATTGGGCAAATCCGGCGGCATGGATGCCGCTAATTGCATGGATACAGCTTCTGCCATGGGGCCTCCTGCTTAGCCTGAAGCAAAGAATGCACTCTGCCATCATATTGAGTTAATTATTATTTGTTCCTTTAGAAGTATGACACTGAAAATCCGGATAAGTTCCGGCATGGTGGGGCGGCCAGCCTCCCGGAACCTGACAACAATCAGTAAAGTCCATCCGCCAAACGGGAGCTGAACCTATCAAAGAGGACTCTGGCTTCCCTTGTGAATTGCTGGCAAAATTCCTGACCATATAAGATTTTATGGATAATTCAGAGTGATGAAGTGCTTCGCTTGTTAAAAGGACTTACGCTTGTCACAATTCTGGCAGCCGTTATTTTGCCGGGAATCAGGTACTTTTTATCCAGTAAAATCACCTTGATGGTAAATCAATGGGTCGCCAGCCTCTCTCCTTATGCCCGTGTCAGCTATGAGAAAATTGATATAGGCCTGAGCGGCACTATCAAGCTGCACAATGCAACGATGGATCTACCATCCGGCCAGCAGCCCAGACTGGAAATACAGCGAATATCCCTGCGCTTTCCAGAGCTTTATGGACTGTACCAGCCAGCCTTAACCGGTGATTACTCTCTGATACCGCAATCCCTGACTGTAGAGCTGCAGGGCATGAACTTATTTTTTCTGGACCACCCTCACCTGGAAGCCCATTTTTCCAAAAGGAATGAGTCATTAAACAGCCTTGCCGGAGCTTGTCATGACCAGCGTCTCTTTGGCCCTGCACAGCTTGAATCAATGGGTTATACCTCTGCCAATTTAGTCAATCTCGGACTCCGATATCAATTCCATGACTTCAACCAAACGCTTGACCTTACCATTGAAAGCGAAATTCAGGGGTTGGGATTTACTACGTTGGGCCTGTCCATCGATAACCTGAGCCATCTTGACCGGGCAGCATTCAAAACCGAAACTGCGGGACTGAAGCAACTTTCTTTCTGGTATCAGGATGATGGGTATATAAGCCGGAAAGTCAGGTTCTGCGCTCAACGCTCTGGTGTTTCAACGGCTGAGTATGTTGCCCGGGAAGTATCACGGGAGAATCAATACTACGCAGCATTATGGGGCATTATTCCGGGTGATTCTATTCGAGAGGCATACCAGGACTTCCTCAACAATCCAGAGACCGTTTCCATTAGCCTGGAATTTCAATCCCCGTTTCTTTTCAACCGGCAGTACCGGGAAGATGACGTTCCGGTGCTCAGCCAGCGCTCTGTATCGATTAACAATAGCGAGATCATTGCGCCAATACTCACGGTTGTTCCGGGGGAGATAAGTAAAAAAGTGGGTGATCTGCAGGCCATACTGTTTAGCAACGTCGAATTGCCGGAAGTAGACGGGCGCAGGGCAAACCCCGTATCTGAACCCTATGATGACCAATCAGCCTCCCTGCCTGAACAGGAAATAGACCTGAGAGCAGTGTATGTGGGTCAGCATATCCGTTACCAGCCTGTGGAGCTGACCAGTCTGACTGAAGGTGAGCTGCGGCAAATCAGAATTACCCTGAGCAATGGACGCCAGTACGAGGGCATTATTAACAGCCTCAGTGACAGTGAGCTTCAGCTTAAAAGCCAGCAGGCAGGAGGTGAACTGGTTCTCCCGATAAAACTTGAAAGAATTGTTCAACTTGAAATAAAAATGTAAACGCCGGGAATGATTCCCGGCACAGTAAAACTGGCGTAAACACCAGACTATAACTACTCTCAGCTAGAAATCCCTCCCGGAAGTATCATTTAACCAATGGTTAAGATTGGGTAAAACACATCACGCATACGCTGTTCATTGATAACAAATGCAGCCAGGCAGTCATAAAAAATCAGATAAACAATTGCACTGCCAGAGAGGTTAATGATGAAAAATGGCAACCATCAGATCATTGAAAAAGTCACTATTATTGGTGGAACCCACGGCAATGAATACATCGGCCCCTACTTCATAAGTAAGGCAGAGCAAGTGGGGATTTTTCAGGATAATGCCCTGGAAGTGGCAACGCTCCTTGCCAATCCGGAAGCCTTTGCCCGGGCAAGGCGGTTTATTGATCAGGATTTGAACCGCTCATTTTCTGACCGGGTTCTCACCGGCACTCAAGACGCCCATGAGTGTCAGCGGGCAAGAGAAATCGCCCGACACTTATCTCAGGATGCCATAGGCCAGCACTTCCTGGTTGATCTCCACAGTACCACCGCCAATATGGGCATTACCCTGATCGTCAGAAATAGTGAGCCACTTAACCTTCACACTGCGGCTTATGTGCAGAAAAATATTCCCGAAGCCCGGATCCTGCTCAGCGATGTTGACCATAGTCAGCACCCGTCTTTAAACAGCATTTCACGTTTTGGTATTGTGATTGAGGTTGGTCCCTTAGCCAATGCCGTGCTTCGTCATGACCTCTTTGAAACCACCGAGAAAGTGGTGGATCTGGTCGTTAAGTTCCTGACTCTGTGCAAAACTCGCCAGGAACCTAAACTTCCTGACGCCGTGACGGTATTCAGGTTCAGGGAAAAAGTACCTTACCCCAGAAATGAACAAGGGAATCTGACCGCAATGGTTCACAAAGACCTTCAGGATCGGGACTATCGCCTGCTAGAAACCAATCACCCCATTTTTATGACATTTCAGGGTGATGACATCCGATATTCCGGGGAACCTGGCTATCCGGTATTTATTAATGAGGCCGCTTACTACCTTGAAGATACGGCTTTCATCATCACCGACAAAGTTGAAGTCTCACTGGATTGAACATCTATTGATCTAACGATGCTCACTTTCCTTTTCTGAAGCAGAAGCCGCAGGCGGCTAACCACCAGCAATCAGTACACCCACCTGAAAAACACGACCCCCCCCCCCCGAAAATCATCAAACGGGCTTCGTAAAATACTGATAGAAAAGAAGAAATATTGACATAAATTAAAACAACAACACGCAAGTCAAATAATGTCTCCGATTTAATCCACATGAAGAACCGGACAATGAATAAACCCCACTCTGGAAAATGCCCTGTTATGCACGGTGTGGTAACAGAGAGCGGCAAGTCGAATGTTGACTGGTGGCCAAAAACCCTGAACCTCGACATTCTGCATCAACATGACCAAAAAACTGACCCGATGGCACCGGAGTTTAACTATCGGGAAGCGGTGAAAACTCTCGACTTTGCAGGCCTGAAGCAAGACCTTAAAGATCTGATGACCAACTCCCAGCAGTGGTGGCCTGCCGACTGGGGACACTACGGCGGCCTGATGGTGCGTATGTCCTGGCATGCTTCCGGTACTTACCGTATTGCCGATGGCCGTGGCGGTGGCAGTACCGGTAACCAGCGTTTTGCACCGCTGAATTCCTGGCCCGATAACGCCAACCTGGACAAAGCCCGTCGTCTATTATGGCCGATCAAGAAAAAGTACGGTAACAAACTGAGCTGGGCTGACCTGCTGGCTTATGCAGGCACTGTCGCTTATGAATCCATGGGGCTGAAGACCTTTGGCTTCGCTTTCGGCCGGGAAGATATCTGGCACCCTGAAAAAGATATCTATTGGGGCTCGGAAGAAGAGTGGCTGAAGCCAAGCACTGAAGAAGAGTCCGGCCGGTGCCTGGCAATATGAGCCCATTAACATTGCCGAAGAAGACAAGCCTGTGGATGTGGAAGACCCATCCATCCGCTACAACCCCATCATGACCGATGCGGATATGGCGCTGAAGGTGGATCCGGAATATCGCAAGATTTCCGAACGCTTCCGTGATGACCACGCCTACTTCTCCGACGTGTTTGCCCGTGCCTGGTTCAAGCTGACCCACCGGGATATGGGACCACAAACCCGTTACATCGGCCCGGATGCACCACAGGAAGCGCTGATCTGGCAAGACCCGGTACCTGCAGGCAAGACCGATTACGATGTGGCTGCGCTCAAGGCCAGAATTGCCGCCAGCGGCCTGAGCAACAGCGATATGATCACTACGGCCTGGGACAGCGCCCGTGTTGACCTGGTATTTGGTTCCAACTCAATTCTGCGAGCTTACGCAGAAGTGTACGCCCAAGACGATAATCAGGAAAAATTCGTTCGTGACTTTGTCGCCGCCTGGACCAAAGTGATGAATGCTGATCGATTTGACCTGGCTTAATCGCAACACCTGCTAAAACCCGATACACACGCCGCATTCATTGCGGCGTGTTTTTTTCTCAAAGCCAATTTTCTTTTTTCTGCTTACCGCCGTCATGGTAGAGTTACAGGTCGAATTTGAACACTTGAAGCATCATTGCTGGAGAGATCATGACCTACCCCTTTCGTTCAGTGAGCACGCTGACCTTGCTGCTGTTAACCAGCCTGTTAACGGCCTGTGGCTTCCATCTGAGAGGCGTAATGAGTACTGCCAGTGAAGTCAGCCAACTGTCCATCACCGGCAATGATCCTGTCTATATTCGCTCCCTCTCCAGAGCGATGGAACGCAGTGGCATCGATATCAGCGAGACGGCTCCATGGCGCATCAACATCATCCGCGTTGAACGTGATACGGATCAGCAGACCGTTGCCAGTGCGGGCTATTTTGAGCAGAGAATTGCCATGCAGGTGGTTTACCAGTTACAAACCGCCTCTGGCCTGCCGCTGTTTGCTCCGGTTCAGTTAACCCGCGAACGTTACATCACCCAGAACCAGGATGCGCCGAATGCGGCGGAATCCGAACAAGGGATTATCCTTTCTGAGCTACAGCAGGAACTGGTTACCACAACCCTGCGCCGGATTCACAGCCTGTCTGAAAATGAGCTGTCAGCGGCCGCTGAACAAGCCAGGGCTGCGGCGCAAGCCCAGATGGAGAACACTGAATCCAGCCGGAACCCTCTGCCTTGAAGCTTCGTATTGACCAACTGGGTGCACAGCTGAAGAAACAGCTGGCACCTGTCTACATCGTCAGCGGTGATGAACCGCTTCAGGTTGCCCGGTGCTGTGATCAAATTCGCCAATATGCCAGGGACACCGGGTTTTCCGAGCGCCATGTTTATCATGTTGAAAACGGCTTTGACTGGGGGGATTTTCTCAGCACGGCCAACAGCCTGTCGCTGTTTGCCCAGAAGCAGATTCTTGAGCTGCGAATACCCAATGGCAAGCCCGGAGATGCAGGCAGTAAAGCGCTGCTGGAATACCTCAGCCACCCCTCACCGGACAATCTGCTGCTGATGATCACGGATCGTCTGGACAATACCCTGCAAAAATCAAAATGGTTCAAGGCGCTGGAACAGGCCGGGGTATTTATTCCCATCTGGCCAATCGAATCCGGACAGCTACCAGGCTGGCTCGCTCAACAGCTTAAAGTGGATGGCTACCGGGCAACCCCGGACGCCCTGAGCCTGATAGCCGAGCGTGTGGAAGGGAATCTTCTGGCGGCATCCCAGGAACTGGAAAAGCTCAAGCTTCTGGCCAGGGATAAAACCATTGATGAAGCTACTGTGCGAGAAGCGGTGTCGGACAGCGCCCGATACGATGTGTTCCAACTGCTGGACAGCGCCCTGGACGGCAATATCAAACAGTGTGTGCGCATCCTGGGCATTCTGAAAGGTGAGGGCATTGAGCCTCCGATCATTCTCTGGGCTCTGGCCAGGGAGATACGCCTGCTTAGCCATCTGAGCCGACAGCTATCCCGGGGGATGGCAAGGGATCTGGCCATTGAACAATCCGCTAAAGCGCTGGGGTTCGTGCCATTTATGCTCAAGCGCAGGTCATCACTGCTGGAAAAGGCCATTCGCCGGAGCAGCGAGCGAAACCTGCGTCAGATGCTGCTGGATACAGGAAAGATTGATCGTTGTATCAAAGGGTTAGAGAAAGGTAACGCTTGGGATAAACTGCTGACCCTGACCCTGAATCTGGCAGGTTTACCCCCTATTCAGGTCATCAAGTGACTCCAGAAAGTAGCCAGTACATGGTTTCAATGAGTTTGACGGGTTGTCGTGCCTCCGCACTCCGTTCGTCCTGAGCCTGTCGAAGTATCCATCATAGGGCCTAAAGGCGGAAACTCCGGACTCTGATAGATCGTGCCAAGCACCCTTCGACTCCGCTCAGGGTGAACGGAGATTGTGCACGTCAAACTCATTGAAACCATGCACTAGTGCAGAAAAGCGTTAATACCCGTACACCCCGTTCATCCTGAAGCTTGTCGAAGGATGGTGCAACCGTACTTCGACAAGCTTCACGATGAACGGGGGGGCGCTGTTCAGTAATATCTCCGTTCACCCTGAGCGGAGTCGAAGGGTGATTGGCACGGTCTTCGTTGTTGGTTCGGAGTCCACATCCTTCGACAGGCCTCAGCACGAACAGCATGGGTATCAACGCTAAGCTGCACCAGGAGCTGTCGGCGAACATGACATGGAACCTAATCTGGTACGCACGGTCTAAAAGTTAAAACAATGTTTAAGGGACTATGCAGTATGAACAGATCATTTCTTGTTAAAAAGCCATCACTGGACGGCAAATTCTGGTGGGATAACAACAATATTCCCGGCTACCTGATGAATTCGGACATCGAAAAGGCGCTTGCTACCTTTCGCCGGATAAAGGAGTTTCAGTACATTGAGTTCAATCAGGGCAGGCCTACTTATGTGTTTTTGATGGAAGACGTGTGCCCACATACCCCCTACGATAAGGTAATGGTCTCCATTACTGACCGGGGCGATATGAAATATGTCTTTGTATACAACGACCCCCGGCCAGAAGAGCGGTGGTGGATCGTTTATCAGCCCATTAATGAATCAGGAGTGCCGATTAGCACTGAACGCTGTGTCGGCTGGTTTATTGATGAGTATGCCGCGCTGGAAAAAGCCAGGGATGTCCTTGCCAAACCGGACAGAACCAGCAAAGTTAATTAAAAGACCGCTGGCAAAGCACTATACTTCGCAGCCAATACAACATCACAACACATAGAAGTAGTAGTGCAATGACAGCATCTTCCTGGTTATCCATCCTGGCCATTTGTGCGCTTGGTACCATCTCACCGGGCCCAAGTCTGGCGGCCGTCATGAAAAGTACCGTGCAGGGGTCCAGGGCCCATGGGCTGGTTACGTCGATTTCCCATGCCCTGGGGATTGGTATTTATGCGTTTCTGGTGGCGGCGGGTATCGGTGTTGTGATTACTGAAACGCCCTGGCTCTATAAATTCATTACCTATGCAGGTTCTGCCTATCTGGCCTGGATGGGGTATAAGGCTATTACCTGTGCATCCTCGTTAATTAACGACCAGCATCAGTTACAGCAACAGCTGAGCCTGAAACAGGCGGCAATTAACGGCTTTCTGGTCTCTTTCCTGAACCCCAAGATTGCCGTATTTTTCCTGGCGCTGTTCAGCCAGTTTGTGACGCCTGATTCCACGGTAATCACTCAGATACTGATGGCATCCATTGCCACACTCTGCGATGGCGTCTGGTATTGCCTGGTTGCCTCAGTAGCAGGCCATGGCAAAGTGCTGCCAGCGCTACGAAAAAGAGCCACGCTGATCAACCGGCTGTGTGGCATCCTGTTGATTCTGGTGGCTCTTCGTATTGTGTGTATGTAAGTAGTTAACCAGATGGAATCCTATTTTTCTGACTCAGTGATCAGTCAAAAAGGCTCAAGTCCCGAACGGCACCCTTATCTGCACTGGTGACCATACGGGCATAAGCTTTAAGTGCCGTGGAGACCCTTCTTGGCCGGGACTTAACCGGCTGCCAGGCAGCTTTCCCCCGGGCCTCCATGGCTGTCCGTCTGACGGCCAGCTGGTCTTCGGTCAACTGGACATTAATGCTTCGGTTGGGAATATCTATCCGAATGATATCCCCATTTTCCACCAGGCCAATGGCACCACCGGATGCGGCCTCAGGAGAAGCATGACCAATGGACAGTCCGGAAGTCCCCCCGGAAAAGCGTCCATCCGTCAGCAGCGCACAGGCCTTACCCAGCCCTTTCGATTTCAGATAACTGGTGGGGTAGAGCATTTCCTGCATACCCGGCCCACCTTTTGGCCCTTCGTAGCGAACAATCACCACCTCTCCCGGCTGCACCCGGTCTTCCAGAATAGCGTTGACCGCGTCCTCCTGACTTTCACAGATATGGGCCGGACCTTCGAAGACCAGGTTATCATCATCAACACCCGAGGTTTTGACGACACAGCCATCGGCGGCAATGTTGCCATAAAGCACTGCAAGCCCCCCCTCAGTACTGAAGGCATGTTCCAGTGAGCGAATACAGCCTTCTGCCCGGTCATCATCCAGTGTCTCCCAGCGATAATCCTGACTGAAGGCTTCTGTCGTACGAATACCGGCAGGACCGGCCTTAAAGAACGTTGTTACCGACTCATCACGGGTTTGGATAATATCCCAACGGGACAGGGCTTCACTGACGGTGGCGCTGTGCACCATGGGAATATCATTGTGCAATAATCCGGCACGATCCAGCTCACCAAGGATACCCATCACCCCACCCGCCCGGTGAACATCTTCCATATGGTATTTCGGGGTGTTGGGTGCCACTTTGCATAACTGGGGGATCCGACGGGATAACTCGTCAATATTACGCATATCGAAAGGTATGCCACCTTCCTGGGCAGCCGCCAGCAGATGCAGGATGGTATTGGTCGATCCACCCATGGCGATGTCCAGACTCATGGCATTTTCAAACGCCTTGAAACTGGCGATGGATCTGGGCAGTACACTCTCATCGTCGTGTTCATAATAACGCCGGGTGATGTCAACAATACGGCGAGCTGCTTCCAGAAACAGCTGTTCACGGTCAGCGTGAGTAGCCAGCATGGAACCATTGCCCGGCAGGGAAAGACCCAGCGCTTCCGTCAGACAGTTCATGGAGTTGGCGGTAAACATCCCTGAGCAGGAACCACAGGTTGGACAGGCTGAACGCTCATACTCGGCAACGGTTTCATCATCGGCATCTGAAGCGGCGATCACCATGGCATCAACCAGGTCAAGCCCATGTTGTGACAGTTTGGTTTTACCCGCTTCCATTGGCCCACCTGAAACAAAAACCACCGGAATGTTCAGACGCATGGCCGCCATCAACATGCCCGGGGTGATTTTGTCACAGTTGGAAATACAGACCAGCGCATCGGCTGTGTGGGCATTGACCATATATTCCACGGAGTCAGCGATGATGTCCCGGCTGGGCAACGAATAGAGCATGCCATCGTGCCCCATGGCAATGCCATCATCCACGGCAATGGTGTTGAACTCTTTCGCCACACCGCCATGCTGCTCAATTTCACGGCAAACCAGTTGCCCCATGTCCTTCAAATGAACATGGCCAGGTACAAACTGGGTAAATGAGTTAGCGACAGCAATAATGGGTTTGTTGAAATCCCCATCGTTCATACCTGTTGCCCGCCATAGCGCACGGGCTCCGGCCATATTACGGCCATGGGTGGATGTTCTGGAGCGATAGGCTGGCATGAAACAGTCCCTCTACTAACGGTCAATGGCAAATGGTTTTATTCTTGCTTCTGTCTGTACACGGTAACTTTTTAGAAAGCCAATGCACTCCTTGCTGACGGGGTTTTTATCGCCATCCAATGGCGGCCGGTTAGAATATCAAAATTCAGGCGATTTGTCTGACTATGTGGAAATACCACTGGAAAAACCGGAATCGAATCCACTCTTCAAAGTCATCACAGAAAATAAGACGTAGCCATTGAAAAGTGGCCATTACCAGGAGGGCCAAAAAAAGACGCTCAGCCGGCAAACTGGTGCTGCCGGGCGCTGTGTTTTTCAATCATGATATCAATGGCTTCCTGGTCATAGGGCCGCAAGCCGGAGAGAATCATGGTTTTCTCCCCCATCCCCACCACATCACCATTTTCACGGTAAACAAAGTTAAGCGTTACCTTACCGCGCTTGCCATTAACGTCCAGAGTCGCGCCTGCTGGTTCCAGGTGCGGGTTTACCAGGTCAACACGGGCCATTTTCAAGGTCATGCTGTCGTAAATGACCAGCGGTTTGACGGTATTGATCATTACCCCATGGGATTTCATCAGCGGCACAAAGACATTAGGGAAACTCTCACCGGAGAAGGCCACATAACTGCGCACCAGCTGCTCAATCATCAACGTATCGTGGCTGCAGGCTCCGTGGCGTTCAATATCCAGATACAGCTTGCCGGAAAGATCATAAATGCTCTTATGTCCTTTATCGTTGGTACAGATTTCCAGCTCAACACCGTCGGTGACCATACCATTGAAAGTGACACGCATATCGCTATACAGGCCTTCACTCAGCAGTATTTTGGCAAATAGCAGATCACCCGGAACGCAGAAGCGGGAGTTATCCACATCATGCAAAGGGTTAAAATCATTGGCAATGCGCTTCGCAAACTGGCTGGCCTGTTCGCGGGTAAAGGAAAAGCGGTTGTCTGCCAGAGAGGTACAGTATTGATCAATAAACATAGTGTTAAAGCTGAATTCCTGCCGCAGTCATCCCTTCAGTCAGACGGCACTCAATGCCGCTGGCTATCGGATGTTCAGTCATTAGTGACAAATACCCATGTAAAACAGCGAATATTCTACCCTGCTCTCGTCCACAGAACAGTAGGGACGGGAAAGCGGCTATTACTCAGAGGCATAAGAGCAATAGCCAGCACCTTACCATAAGTGGTTGACCAACCACTTATTTTTTGAATATCAAGCAAGCATTGCGAAGGCCGTAGTTTCAGGAAACACATCTTAAGTGAGTAGCCCCCCTGAAGCCTACCAGTAAATCGTAGCTTTTTGTTTAAAGCATCATTACCGAACTTAACGTTATTGCCGTGGTCTAAAGATACAGTTCAACTGCAATTCAACCCCTGACGCTAGACCCAAACCGATGGCAAACTCTTATAACCTATCCCCTCATCTACCGTTTGTCCCTCAAACCTCAAACGATCACGGGGCATTTCTGGAAGCATTAGCGTTAACTGAAGCGATAACGACGTTGAAGGCACATCTGCCAAAAGAGGGGCAAACACAGGAACCACTGGATCTACGTAACCGATCTGTCAAAGCAACTGAACATCCGGTTGTTCAGTACACGAACGCACAACTGGAAACGAAAAAAAAGCTGTGTCATCGAGGGAACAATGTCACTTTAGAAAGAGAAAAACGATATTTTCAAACGCCATCAGCAGAAACACTCTCTCATCTTCTGGACCAGTTCCAGACCACTTATGTGAAATTCTGGCAGCTACAGGAACTCGTGGAATCCAGAGCAGAAACTCCGCAAAAGAGCTTATTAACCATAGGGGATGATCTTGAACAGTTTGAAAATCACATTATTGATTTTTTACTGAGTTGCACACCTTCGGACCCGGAGCAAATTCAAGACCTTTTCTTAATAAGCATTTGGTTACAATGGATAAAAAACTCTAAAAATGAAATAGAATCGGCTAACCATGTTTTAATCAGCAAACGTATTTTGTCATTTTTCGAACATGAAAAAATGGCCAATATACCACTTGCCAAAATCAATCACAGAGTCACTTGCTGTGATCTGAGGAGCCAGAAAATGGCTCCTTATGATGAAGACTTACTGCCCACAGTCATCATCACAAGTATTACTAACTCATTACAATACATACTTTTTTTTAGAGACACTGAAACTATAAAAGCCAATATCATAAAATTTATTCATGACTCCGAATTATTTACAAGAAGGCAAGACGCGCATCAATGGCTTGCAAAAAATTTAACCATTGCAGAATGGTTCGGGTCTGCGCTCAATGTGGTTAATAAAGTAAAATGCAGTAATATTGCTACCATTCCCGGTTCAACAGACATTCCTGATTTAAACCCGAATTCGTTATTATTCTACGTATTTCGGTTTGGTGAAAATGGTCAGCTGGCATATAACTCACCGGACATTAGCCTGTCAGCATTGGAACAGCTCATCCGTTTCCTCCAGATCCCCGAATTCAAGAAAAAAGTATTACCTTTAATAGAGAAATTTGCATCAACAGAAATACACCTGCCAGTTTTGAATATTATTTGTAATTTTCTGATCAATCAAGATACCTTCCACCTTATCGATATCCCCAACAAAGACAGCAGGCTCTATTTATCCGCGGTTTTGTACTACCTGAAAAACGAACCTGAAAAAGCAGAAAGTGAGCTGTTAAAATCCCGGGTCCCTGAAGCCCGATGGTTACTCAGCAAGGTGTATGAGCAAAACAACCGATTGGAAGAAGCCATTCACCATTCCAGACTGGCCATACAACAAGGTATCAGTTCGGCCAACCTGCAACTGGCTTTGCTGCTGATCAAGAACAGCAAGAATGATCTCGGTTCAATAGAGGAAGTTATTACCCTTTTGCAGAGGGCTATAGAGCACTATGATTTTATCGATGCCAAAGACGTATCATTCTATATTCAGGGAATTATCGATGAACTGGAACTCTCCGAAACAAAACCACTCGCTCTGGAAGCGACATCTGACGAAACAAAGGGATCCAGAAAACAACGACGCCGCCCAGGCTCAACCAGAAAAGAGAAAACCACAAAAATACCGGGTAAAAAAAGATTTCAGGGAAGTGTACCCAGAGATCTGAAAGATCAAAAACCAAGCCCTGGCGAAGATCAATATTCTATCAACGCCAGCCCTGTGTGCTCCACAAGCATCAAAGAAAAACCCATTCAAGGGGAAAGCATTAAATCAATCCCTCGAATCCGGCTGTCCTACATCAGCCTCTCCGTTACACAGTTATTGCACAGCAACGACTTTGATCAGGCTCGAGCCGTATTAAAACAATTCTGTCAGGAAACCCAGCTCACAATACAACAGGCAAGCTTTGCTCACATGGATTTATGGAGCCTCAGAGTGATAGCAAAAGGATCTGAACATCTGGAAGCCTTCAATGCGTCAGCCAAACAAGAACAGAAGTCCGGTGAGTTAAATATATTGGCTCAATCCGGCAAAACACTAACCGATTACGGCCTGGACCGGAAGGCTTGCGACACGGTTTTATTATCTGACGACATTCCAAAAACCCAACAGGTCATTCGAAAACTGATTATTGATAAAGCGCTGGGATGGCTATGCTGCCTCCACCCTTGTGACCAGAATTTAGCCGACTATAAGGCTCAGTGGATCATTCAGCCCTGCACTATTGCCAGGCATCATTTAGCCGAATTTGAACATAGCCTGTCACTGACATTTGTCACCGGTTCTTTTTTATCCCTTATTGGTCATATACATGGTGATATGGCAACAGACTGTGATGACCAAAAAGAGAAAAACAGGCTCAAACAAAAATCGGGGGAATTTTATAGCACAGCCAATGAGTTTAATAGTTGGAGAATTCGATTAAAAAACGAACCCTTGTTACGTCATCGCATCGCAAAAAAAACCCCTTTAGGCGATATTCAAAGACTCAGGAAAAAACTGGCCAAAGAGCAATAGTGTCAAAAATGGGGGGATTGCCTCCCCCCCCCATTCGTATCAAAGACCAACGTTGTTCTTCTGTAAGACTTGCTCCGCACGATAACTGGATCGCACCAGCGCACCGGAAACGACTTCAAGGAACCCTTTTTCCAATCCCCATTGCCGATATTTTTCAAACTCTTCCGGCGTCACATAACGCTCAATGGGAAGATGGTTAACCGTTGGCTGCAGGTACTGGCCAAAGGTAACAATATCCACATTAATGGCTCTCAGATCATCCATGGCTTCCAGAATCTCATCATCGGTTTCACCGAGCCCCAGCATCAGGCTGGTTTTCGTCAGGACATCAGGACGGTATTTCTTGGCATGCTCCAACACAGCCAGTGTCTGCTCGTAACTGGCCCTGGGGTCACGCACGGGATGAGTCAGTCGGCGCACGGTTTCTACATTCTGGGCAAAGACTGCTATGGGGCTATCAACAACCTTTTCAACATGGGACATGACACCGAGAAAATCAGGTGTCAGAACCTCTACATCAGTATCCGGGTTTTCTTCTTTAACCCGGCGAACCACCGCAGCGTAATGTCCGGCTCCGCCGTCCGGCAGGTCATCCCGGTTCACCGAGGTCAGCACCAGATATTTCAGATTCATTAGCTTGACCGAGTTAGCGGTGTGCTCTGGTTCATCATGATCCAGCCACCCTTTGGGATTCCCGGTATTCACCGCGCAGAACCGGCAGGCCCGGGTGCAGGTATCACCCATCAACATGATGGTTGCAGTACCAGAGCTCCAGCACTCGTTGATATTCGGGCACATGGCCTCTTCGCAGACCGTACTGAGCTTATGCTCATGCACGGTACTTTTGACTTCTTTGTATTTTGTGCCGTGACTTGCTTTTATTCTGAGCCAGGATGGTTTCCGCTGAATCGGGGCATGCTGCCCCCCGGCACTGGCTTTAATGCCATTTTTAATGGCTGTGATACCTTTGTCATTGACAAATTTGGTGCCACTTTCTACTTTGACGCTACCGTCTATTTGCACGGTAGGAATAATATTTTCCGGTTTCATCCGTGGGCTTTCTCCGGTGAGGCCACTATTCGCCAGCTCATGACCTTTTAATGGCTCATGGCTGTCAAACGGCTCAAGACCGCTGTTTTCGGAATGAGTAGACATGCCTCCCCCTGTTTTTTTGGATTACTGCTAACTGGACTGGTAAACGGGTTAACTCTTATCTCCGCTATCTGCCGTCAACAGCTCATCAATCGCCGTTCTTTCATCAATATTGATGTAGCTGAGTGCTTTCTGAAAGCATACCAGTAAACGCCGACTCACTTCCTCCATATCGACATTTTCCAGCAGCGATGCCATATCCACCACATTAAGCCCGCGATAACCACAGGGATTAATTCGGTTAAACGGTTCCAGATCCATGTCGACGTTCAGGCTTAAACCGTGGTAAGAACACATCTTACGAAAGCGAAGCCCAAGGGAGGCAATCTTGGCACCATTGACATAAACACCCGGCGCATCCGGCCTGTTCTGTGCCTCTAAACCATAACCGGCCAGCATTGCAATGACGGCACTTTCCAATGCAGAAACCACAGCCCTTGGACCACTCTTCTTCCGGCGCACATCCATCAGGAAGTAAAACACCAGCTGCCCCGGACCATGATAGGTAACCTGGCCACCACGATCCACCTGAATAACCGGGATATCTCCCGGGAAGAGAACATGTTCCGGCTTGCCAGCCTGCCCCTGGGTGAAAACCGGGGGATGTTCCACCACCCAGAATTCATCCCGGGTCTGATCATCCCTCTTGGCAGTAAAGGCTTTCATAGCCTGCCAGACAGGCTCGTAGTTTCTCCGCCCGAGATAACGAACGATCAGGTCATTTTCAATACCGTCAGACTGTTGGGTGCTTTCAGCCATCAAAGCCCTGTCCATTACAAAACCATCTGAATACGGCCACTGGCTTTCAAATCTTCAAAGAGCGCCTGCAGTTGAGGTTCGCCAGTGGCATGAATAACCACGGTCACTGACATGTACTTGCCATTTCGGCTGGTTTTCATTTTGGCATGGCCATCGAAGTCCGGTGCGTGTCTGGCCAGCACCCGCAGCACAAAATCTTTATAATCGGGAGCGGAGTGCCCTACGATACGAATAGGGTAATCACAGGGGAATTCAATTTTCGGGGCCTGTGGCTCATTCATAACCATCTACCTACATCATTGTCGGACTGTACGTCGGACTATAAACAGTAAAAGCGCTGCACCCTCGGGAATACAGCACTTTTCACGCTTATCTTTAACCCGGGTTATGCAAACAGCCCGGTAAAGAACAAGACAATACTATCCCAGATACGCTTGAAGAAACCTCCCGGCTCAACAGCCTGCTGAGCAATCAGCGGCACCTCACGAACCAGTTCATCTTCCAGCATAACGTTCACTGAACCGATGGTCTGACCTTTCTTGATGGGCGCTTCCAGCTTTGGGTCGATCTTCAGAGAGGCGGTCAGGTTCTTACCCGTTCCCCTGGGCACAGTGACAATCAGGTCTTCGGTAATACCCGCAGTAATTTCACTGATGTCCCCTTTCCAGACCTTAACGGTTTGCAGAGGCTCACCACCTTTTTTAACGTCCACATTTTCAAAGAAGCGGAAGCCATAGGTCAGTAGTTTCTGGGCATCATCCGCACGCTGCTTCTCACTGGCGGAGCCCAGCAGCACAGCAATCAGACGGCGGTCATCACGCTTGGAGGTTACTGCCAGATGGTAGCCGGTGTCTTCAATATGTCCGGTCTTCAGACCATCCACATAGGGGTTGGTCCAGAGCAGACGGTTACGGTTTGCCTGACGACGCAGGGGTTTACCGGTTTTTTTGTCGACGCCGTACTGAAAATACTTCTCAGCATACCAGCCGTAATATTCCGGATAGTCCTGAACGATATGCTTGCCAAGAGTGGCCAGGTCACGGGCGGTCGAGTAATGGTCATCTATTGGCCAGCCGGAAGCATTCTGGAACAGCGTGTTGTTCATGCCAAGCCGCTGGGCGGTACTGGTCATCAACTGGGCAAAGGCTCCCTCGCTGCCAGCGATGTGTTCAGCAACCGCAACGCTGGCATCATTACCGGAAACGATAATGATACCTTTCAGCAAATCTTCCACCGTTACCCGTTCCCCAACTTCAATAAACATAGTGGAACCGCCCAGGCTCCATGCTTTTTCACTGACCAGAACCTGGTCATCACGGTGGATGTTGCCCGCAGCCATTTCCATTTCAGCCAGATACGCGGTCATCATCTTGGTCAGGCTGGCCGGATGCATGGGCTCATCGGGATTCTGTGAGGCCAGCACTTCACCGCTGGCGGCGTCCATCAGAATGTAGCTTTTCAGGGACACTTCCGGTGGTGAAGGAATCTGTCCAAAAGCACTGGCCTGACCGGCAAAAACAAGACCAGTCATGGCCAACGCTCTCAGCCAGTGGGGGGCCGCCAGCTTATGAAGGGAAGATAAAATTCTTTTGCCCATGCAGGTAAATGCTCTGAATATATGGATTTTCATCATTATAATGTTCAAGTCTTTAGAGGTTAACTGCAACTTGCAACAACTGATAACAATTCATCGATTGGCACAGCAGACCTCCCGTCAGGTCAGACGCGAGCAGGCCTATTCGTCATAAGGAATACTTTTTTCCCATGATGGATATCCTCATGAAAAGTACGCCAACCCAACCGCTCATAAAAGCTCACTTGATCCGGAGTATACAGGAATAGCGGACCCAGGTTCTGCTGCCGTGCATATCCCATTGCCACCTTTACCAGCTGCTGACCATAGCCATACCCCCGCTTCGACGGTTCCACATAGACATTGGCCAGCCATGGTGAAAACTCCGGATAGTTTGGCAGATCCTCTGTGAGAATGCTGACTGATCCCCAGACACTCCCTCCCTCTGCAAGCACCCAGGTTTGCGGGATCAGGTCGGTCAGCAAAGAAGCTTCCATATCCTCCCGAAAGTCACTCAAATCACTCCCGGGGTATAAAGCCCCCCACTCCCTGTAATGCCAACGCGCAACCGTTTCGATGCATGAGGGCAGGTCTTGCAAATTAACAATTTTCATCAGGATTAATAGCAAAGAAATCTATAACCATGATTGTACCCCAAAGCACTGAAAAACCTGACCTTGCGGAAAGCAGGGTAGCTAAAAAAACACTACAAACCTTACGCCCCAAGGCCTTACGGTGACAATGAATTATTCGGGCAAGGTTGCCAAACGCCCTCTATTTTTATCTGTGAATACACGACTATGAGCCAGCAATGCCTTTCAACCGTAACAGTAATCAATAACTCTATGATTGATAAAACATGGGACAGTGGGAGTGACTCAATGTTAAATGAAGACCTGTACGAGTGTCTGATTGAACTCGGTATCAATGAACCCAAAGCTCGGGCAGCAGCAAAAGAGAATGCCAAGCTGACGGAAATGAGCGAAGACATTGTCACCATACGACAAACGGTCTTTGAACTCACCCGCCAGAGCAGCGGGATGAATGAGCGCCTAATCAATGTTGAAGAACTGATGAAAGCTCTGATTCAGCGCATCAACAGTATGGAACAGTGGCAGACTCAAACCGATGAACATCTGACGGATTTTGAAGGTCGCCTGACGGGGGTAGAAGGGAAATTGATCGGTGTTTCAGGCAGGTTAACCGGCGTTGAAGATCGTCTGACCCGTGTAGAAGATGAACTGGCCGAAATCAAAGGCATGCTGAAAATACTGGTTGATAGAGAATAGGACAGAGTTCATCCATCCTATCCATAGCCCGAATCTTATGGGGCTTTGACTACCTGTTCAGATTGTTCTGCCTCTACTTCAGTCACCATCTTTTCGGAAGTTACCGCATCACCCATGGACTTTTCATCGACAGGCTTTTCATACACAAGATAGGGCGACGCAAACTCAGCAGAGCTTAACCCCTCCAGCAACTCTTCCAGATGATCAGGACTTTCTACCGGACCAATCCTCACCCGATACAGCGGTTCTGGCGCATCCCCCTTGACCACTTTCGCCTGGACACCCGCTCGGGAAAAGAGATCCCGACGTAAAAGTTGCGCGTTATGGTAGTTTTTAAAGGCGGCCAGTTGCAGGTAGAGCAACTCTCCATCCCGTTCATGGGCGGGAGAACGGGCAAAGGTCTCCGGGTCAATGCCTTCTATTGCCACATTCGCCAGCCCTGAATCAGCAAACCCCAGCTTTTTTGCCGCAACATAAGAAAGATCGATCAGTCGGTCACCATGAAATGGCCCACGGTCATTGACCCGCACCACCACCGACTGACCATTCTCCAGATTAGTGACCTTGACATAGGAGGGCAGTGGCAACGTTTTATGGGCCGCCGTCATCTTGAACATATCATAGATTTCACCGTTGGCCGTCTGCTTCCCGTGAAACTTGGTGCCATACCATGAAGCCTCGCCCTTTTCTGCATAACCATTGGCAGAGGCCATCGGCTGATAGTGAATCCCACCCAGGGTATAGGGTGTATTTTTAACAGGGACCTGTATCGGCGACGGGACTGCGTCAGGAATGGTACTGATATCAACGGAATCCGCCGGTGGGCCATCCTGGACCTGTGGACTACTGCTACAGCCAACCAGGGCTGATAGCATGATGGCCGGAACCAGCCGGAACCCCCGGGTGTTGATTCCCACGATTTTCTTCATTGATACCAGGCCTGAGAGACCGGCTCCAGATCGTCCCATTTGATCAAACATACTTTTCAACGTTAACAAATAATATTCCTGAGGGTTCGTTATCACTCAACCGGGAAGCCGCCAAGGGCTCACCTTACAGTGAGCCTTCAGCAAAGACCAGCCCGGGAAAACCATCACCCCTGTTTACCTTTCGCAACCTGCTTTTGCAATGCCAGAGACCGTTTATAACTGTCCCTCACTTCTCTGGACAACTGATAAACGGCAAGGGCATACATCTGGCTACGGTTGTAGCGGGTAATGACATAAAAATTATGCAGTCCGACCCAATACTCCACGCCAGCACTGCCTTCATGTTTCATCGCCAGAACTTTAGAGGATTTCGGTACCATTTTCGGCACAGCCCACCCGGCTTTTTGCACAAGACTCAGTTTTTTGTCCGGTTTCAATCCTGAAGAGACCATCTGCTCATGCTTAACGCCTGAAACCTTTGCCTGAACTGCCACACCACTGCCGTATTTCCAGCCGTGTTTTTGCAGATAGTTGGCAACGCTGGCGATGGCATCCTCATCGCTTAGCCAGATATTTGCCTGCTGATCGCCGGTATAATCGACCGCATAGGCGCGGTAGCTGGACGGCATGAATTGAGGAATGCCCATGGCTCCGGCATAGGACCCGGTCAGTTCATCAACGTCCAGATTCTGTTCACGGGCGAGCAGCAGAAAATTTTTCAGTTCTTTGCGGAAAAACTCACCTCTTCGGGGAAAGTCAAAGCCCAGCGTCGTGAGCGCATCCAGCACTTTAAAGCCACCGGTCTGCCGACCGTAATAGGTTTCTACACCAATAATCGCCACAATAATATTGGCTGGCACCCCCAACTCCTGTTCAACACGGGCCAGGGTTTCGGCATTTTCTTCCCAGAAGCTGACACCCTTCGCTATCCTTTCTGGCGTGATAAATATCTTGCGGTAGTCTTTCCACTCCAGAGTCCCTTCGGCAGGGCGACTGATCAACTCCAGTGCCCGCTCGGAACGCTCCGCCCCGGCCAGAATATCCTCAAGCTCTGTCCTGGAAAAACGGTGTTCAGTTACCAGTTCATCAATAAAAGCATCAACATCCTGCCTGCCCAGATAGTCACTGTCGTGATTTTCCTGGGCTAGTGCCCAGGTGACAGGTGTAGCAACCACAGCAGCCATCAGCAGGCCACCACGAAACATTCGACGGAATACCCCGGGAAAATTTTTCATGTATCCGTACCTATTCAAAAATAACAAACTCAGGGTTCTCACAAACACCAAAACAACGACAACGATACATAACCCAACCTGCCTCTACATTAATCGACAGTGGTTTTGAATTCTATGGAAGAAAGGTAAAGATCTATTGGGAAGCCCTCAGAAAAGAGCGATGGGTATGTATCGACATCAGAAAACCAAAACCGGCCAGCAGGGTCACCAAAGAAGTCCCTCCCCGGCTAACCATGGGTAATGGAACGCCTACCACTGGCAGGAGTCCACTGACCATCCCGATATTGACAAAGATATACACGAAAAACGTCAGAGTAATACTACCTGCCAATAAACGACCAAAGAGCGTCTCGGCATTCAGGGTGATGAATAGTCCCCGCCCCAGAATCAGGGTATACAGGGCAAAGAGCACCAGACATCCCATCAGGCCAAACTCTTCCGCCAGAACGGCAATGATAAAATCCGTATGGCTCTCTGGCAGAAAATCAAGATGCGATTGCGTGCCCTGTAACCAACCCTTGCCATAAAGCCCACCGGAACCAATGGCGATGGTGGATTGGATGATATTCCAACCGGCTCCCCACGGGTCACTTTCAGGGTTCAGAAATGTCAGCACCCTCCGCTTTTGATAGTCATACATAAAGAACTGCCAGAACACATAGATCGCTGGTGCCGCAAGACAGATGGCAGAAAATATCATGCGCTTGCGCAAACCGGCCAGCAGCAGCACAAACAGGCCCGATGAGCCAATCAAAATAGACGTGCCAAGGTCAGGTTGTTTGGCAATAAGTACCACCGGCACAGCAATAATAATCAGTGAGAAAATCACATCTTTAAACGAAGGAGGCAGTGGACGCCTGGCCAGAAAAGCTGCCATGGTAATCGGCATAATCAGCTTGATCACTTCCGATGGTTGAAACCGGAAACCCGGCAGCTGAATCCAGCGCTGCGCACCTTTGGACTGTACGCCCATAAACAGAACGGCCAGCAATAGCAGCACCCCTGCCACATAAAACCACTTGGCCCACTGCATCAGCACCCTTGGCGGAATCTGGGCCACGATCAGCATGACGGTCAGACTGATGCCCAGGTAGGTTGCCTGTCGAATAACAACCGACATATCCCGACCGGTGGCACTGTAAAGAATAAAGAGCCCCGCACCACAGAGTAAAAGCAGAAACCCGAGCAGCATAAAATCAATATGCCAGCGCATGGACAGTCCCGGGCCGCGGCCAAACCCGTGGAGATCGATCTGGCGAACAAAATCCTGGTTGGCCATTATTTCTCTCCCTTCACTTGATGGCTGTTGGCCGTTAATCTTGGCAGCAGGTAGGAATCCATAACCTTTCTGGCGACATTGGCAGCACCATTGCTGTTTTCCAGAATAACAGCAACGGCAATCAGGGGATCTTCTACCGGTGCAAATGCGACAAACAAACTGTGATCCCGCTCGAACTCTTTCAGCTTCTCAGCATCGTACTCCTCTCCCTGGGGAATACTGACCACCTGCGCTGTCCCGGTTTTACCGGCCATACGATACTTGAGTCCCCGACCGATTCGCCAGTGTGCGGTTCCCCCCGGAGAGTGAACAACATCTTCCATGGCTTTGATAATGAGTTCCCAGTTCTTGGCTTCCGCCTCGGGAGTCCGGCCAATGGTGATGTCATCCCCCCAGAATTCCCCCTGGATTTCAGGAATATCCTCTTTCACCAGGCGGGGCTGAACATACTTGCCACGGTTGGCGATAAGCGCCGTTGACTCTGCCAGCTGCAAGGGGGTTGCCAGCATATACCCCTGCCCGATGATCGCAATCACCGTTTCACCCGGATACCAGGGCTGGCCATAGGCACCTCGTTTCCACTCACTGGAGGGCAAAAGGCCCGGACGCTCTTCCCTTATATCAATGCCGGTTTTGTGGCCAAAGCCGAATTGATCAGCAAAATCATGGAGATTATCGATACCCAGCTTCCCGGCCTGAATATAGAAATAGGTATCATTGGATGCTGATATCGCGCGGGATAAATCAACCCAGCCATGACCGGAACGTTTCCAGTTACGAAAACGGTGATCACTGCCCGGTAGCTGAAACCAGCCTTTATCAAAAATTCTGTCCTCTGGTTTGACGATATCATTCGCCAGCAGTGCCAGCCCCATCACCGGCTTTACTGTGGAAGCGGGTGGGTACTCACCTAATGATGCCCGATTGTACAACGGTCGCTCGATATCTCTGTTGAGCGCATTGAACGTTTTACTATCAATCCCCGTCACAAACAGATTGGGGTCAAAGGATGGATTGCTGGCCATTGCCAGCACCCCGCCGGTTTTCGGGTCCATGGCCACCAAAGCCCCTCGGCGGCCATTGATCGCATCAATCGCCACCTTTTGCAGCTCACTGTCCAGATAAAGGTTAAGATCCTGACCGGCGTGCGGGCTAACTTTTTTCAACACGCGCAATACCCGGCCACGGGCATTGGTCTCTACCTCCTGATGACCGGGTTTACCCAGAAGTACCGACTCATAGGCGCGCTCTACACCAATCTTGCCCGTGGTATGAGTGCCAGAGTAGAGAGTCGGGTCCAGACGTTTCAAATCCCGATCATTGATTCGGCCTACATAGCCGATGCTGTGGGCAAAACGCTTTCCTTCGGGGTACTGTCGAATCAGTTCAGCATTGATATCCACCCCCGGCAAACGGAAAAGGTTCACCGAAATCCGGGCAATCTCTTCGGCGGTAAGATCAAACTTCAGAGGCACTGCTTCATAAGGTCGGCGTCGTTTAACCCGTTGATGAAAACGCTGCAGCTCACCGTCGGTCAGAGACAAAATATGACCAATATCATCCAGCAAACCAGCAAGATCTTTGGTCTGCTCCCGAACAATCGACAATATATGGCTGGGCTTGTTAACGGCAAGAAGCTTGCCATTGGTGTCGTATATCAGGCCACGGGTAGGAGGGATTGGCTGAACCAGTACACGGTTCTCATCCGATTGCGTGGACAGCTCATTGTAGCGAACAACCTGAAGATAGAAGAGGCGGGAAACCAGCCCCATAGCAAGGAGCACCATAAAGCCAATGGCAGCCCAAATCCGGATATTTACCAGTCTTTTTTCTGCCCCATGGTCCTTTAAGGTATCCTGCGGCATGTTATATCTCAGTCATCAGTTTTACTTGTGGTAGGGATGATTGTGAAGAATGCTCCAGGCTCTGTAAACCTGCTCAGCCACCACAACCCGGACCAGCGGGTGCGGCAATGTTAATGGCGACAATGACCAGCGGAGATCCGCCTTTGCCAGACATGATGCATGCAAACCTTCCGGCCCGCCGACCAGTAAACTGACGTTGCGGCCACTGTGCAGCCACGCCCCCATATTGTCCGCCAGCTTCTCTGTGCTCCAGGCCTTGCCCATAATTTCCATGGTGACCACCAGGTCGCCTGAACCCACAGCAGCGAGCATCTGGCCAGCCTCTTTCTCCTGAAGGCGATTAATGTCAGAGCCTTTACTGCGCTTACCGAGAGGAATCTCAACAAGCTCCAGTTTCACGTCCGCACCCAGCCGACGACTGTATTCCTTATAGCCCTCTTCAACCCAACCCGGCATTTTTGAGCCAACCGATATCAGCCGAATCCGCATCAGGAGGGCTCAGCGACAACCAGGTCAGCACTGTCCCAAAGTCTTTCCAGGTCATAGAACTGGCGGGTAGCAGGCAGCATCAGGTGGACAACGACATCACCAAGATCCACCAGAACCCACTCGGACTTGTCCTGACCTTCAACCCCTAACGGTCGAACACCCTGTTTCTTACACTGCTCAATGACATTATCCGCCAGCGACTTTACATGACGGTTGGAGGTACCACAGGCAATCACCATAAAATCGGTAACAGTGGTTTGACCCGAAACATTCAAACAGGTGATTTCATTACCTTTTACTTCTTCAATAGCTTCGACAACAAGCTGTTTTAACTCATCAGAATGCATAGACTGCAAAATTAACCTCGTATTGACGATCCGGCAGAGCATGCTTTGTTACCCTGTGCCGAATCAGGCCATTTAAACAGGGCAGGCTCTCAGCATTAATCATAGAAGTCAATGCCCGATACCCTCCAGAGGCGGAAATCCACTATCAGAGCAGTATCACTGGCGAATATGGCCATCCCCAAAAACCACATACTTTTGCGAAGTCAGCCCTTCCAGGCCGACAGGCCCACGGGCATGGATTTTGTCGGTAGAGATACCAATTTCAGCACCCAGCCCATATTCAAACCCGTCGGCAAAACGGGTGGATGCATTCACCATAACAGAGCTTGAATCCACCTCCCGCATAAAGCGGCGGGCACGGGTAAAGTCCTCAGTGACGATGGCATCGGTATGATGAGAACCGTAGCGATTGATATGAACGATTGCTTCATCCATATCCAGAACCACTTTAATGGCCAGAACAGGGCCAAGGTACTCTTCTGACCAGTCTTCTTCAGTTGCTGCTACCGCACCGGGCAGAATCTCACAGGTAATAGGACATCCCCGCAACTCAACACCCTTCTGGGAATAAAGTCCTGAAAGCTCCCGCAGCAAAGGCTGAGCCACATCCTGATGCACCAGCAGCGTTTCCATGGCATTGCACACACCATAGCGATGGGTTTTCGCATTCATGGCAATCCGGACGGCCTTGCTGTGATCGGCCCGATCATCCAGATAAACATGGCAGACACCGTCCAGGTGTTTAATCACCGGTACCCGGGCGTCAGCACTGATGCGCTCAATCAGTCCCTTGCCACCACGAGGTACGATCACATCGACGTACTCAGGCATGGTGATCAGCACACCGACAGCGGCACGGTCAATAGTTTCAACCACCTGAACCGCATCTTCAGGCAGCCCTGCCTGGGCCAGCCCCTGCTGAATACACCGGGCAATAGCCTGATTGGAGTGAATGGACTCACTGCCGCCACGGAGAATAACCGCATTGCCAGATTTCAGACACAGGCTCGCTGCTTCCACGGTAACGTTTGGACGGGACTCATAGATAATGCCAATGACGCCCAGAGGCACCCGCATTTTGCCTATCTGAATACCGCTGGGCACATACTTCATATCATCAATAGTGCCGATGGGGTCTGGCAGGGCGGCCACCTGACGGAGACCTTCAATCATGGTATCAATTCGGGCATCGGTCAGTTCAAGGCGATCCAGCATGGCGGCATCAAGCCCACGTTCCCGGCCAGCGTCCAGATCCCGGGTATTGACAAACTTCAGCTGTGAACGATCCGCTTCCAGTGCGTCTGCTATCGCCAGAAGTGCCCTGTTTTTCATCGCAGTATCAGCAACAGCCATCTCCTTACTGGCCTGCCGGGCTCTCTGGCCCAGTCCATGCATGTACTCCGTCACTTGATCAGCCAATGTCTTTTCTCCCGGCAACTTGCATCACCACTATCGTTTATTCTCTGCAATAAAAGGCTGCAAAACAGCCATATTATCAGTCCGCAATCGGCATGGTAAATTCAAATATCGTCCCGCCTTCCGGGTGACGCTGGAATGTCAACCGACCACCATGGGACTGTATAATGGAGTGACATACCGTCAGTCCAATACCCATACCATCCGCCTTGGTAGTGTAAAACGGCGTAAACAGTTTTTCTTCGGCATCATCTGCCAGACCATGGCCACGGTCAATGACCGACACTTTGACAAAGTTATCATCCAGCTTTTCGGTGCGAACATAGACACCGATACTGCGGGTCTCCATATCTCTCATCGCTTCCATGCCATTACGAATCAGGTTCAATGCCACCTGCTGGATCTGCACAGGGTCAACCTTCACATTCGGAAGCCCCTCTTCCTGCTCCAGATGGATTTCCATATGGTTGTTACGGGCGTCAACTTCGGCAAGCTTGTAGGTATCCTGAATCAACCGGTTGGGATCGACGCTGCCCAGAACATGGTCCGGTTTCTTCACAAAAGAACGAATACGGGCAATGATTTCCCCGGCCCGTCGGGCCTGGGTATTGACTTTTTCCATGGCCTCGGAAAGACCAAGGTCATCCGCCAATTCCAGCCGGGCCAGCATCCTTCTGGCCACCTGGGCGTAATTGGAAATCGCGGTCAATGGCTGATTTACCTCGTGGGCAAAGCCAGCGGCCATCTCACCCATGGTGCTCAACCGGGAGACATGGGTCAGCTGCTCTTTCTGGCTTTCCAATTCATCCAGGGCCTTCTGCAGGGCTTCCTGCTGCCTTTTTTTCTCGGAAATATCCCTGAACACAACCACTGCGCCACTGGGGGCACTGTTTTCCATAATCGGCGTACAGGAAAAATCCACCGGAAATGGCGAACCGTCACTGTGCAGGAACGTGGCATTTTCAACAGTTTTACTGACACCTTTGTTCAGGGATACCTCAATCGGTACCAGTGGCCCTGATGGGGCATCTTCACTCCCTTGCATCAACTGAATCAGGTTCTGCCCCGTCAGTTGTTCTATGGACCAGCCGGTCATGGCAGAGGCTGCCGGGTTGGCAAAGGTAATCAGTCCCAGTCGATCAAGGCCGAATATCCCTTCATTCATACTTTCCAGAATGCGGGCCTTATCAGCCTCCAGCTGTCGATTTCTCGCGGAAAGTGCCTGTTCAAGCTTATGGATTTTCAACTGGGTCTGTACCCGGGCAATGACCTCTTCCGCTTGAAATGGCTTGGAGATAAAGTCCACTGCGCCGGTTTCCAGGCCCCTGACCTTGTCTTTGGTGTCATCCAGGGCGGACAGGAAAATCACGGTTATATTGCGGGTTTCCGGGCTTTCCTTCAGCCGTTGGCAGACCTCATAGCCATCCATGCCGGGCATCATAATATCCAGCAACACTAAAGCGGGTTTTGCCTTGACAGCGATCCTGAGAGCACTCTCTCCATTCTTGGCAATAAGAAGCTTATAGCCACGGCCACTGAGGGTTTGCAGTAATACCTGCAAATTTGTCGGATTGTCATCCACAAGAAGAATACGCTCTTCTTCATGCTGCTCTACAGGAGCTTCAGCCAGATACATCGTCAGCAGATCCTGATTTCAGAAGGTTCATCAATGTAAAAATAGACGGAAATAAGTGGCTTATCTTACTATAACTTCGGCTTTTATCAGAGACCTTACTGCCATCAATCACTCTGACCAATGTCTTCAACATTGAGAATTCTTTTCCTGAGTTCTCTTATTCATGTTTCAATAGAGCTATTTCCCGTATTGATTCAATGGCGTTGAATCGCCCGTGATCATTAACTCATAACGGCCGAGTGCTTATGAAAATACTATTGATTGGTGGTACCGGGCTGATCGGCCAGGAAGTACAGCGGTTGTTCCTTGACAAGCAGATCCATTGTATCGCTCCGAAAAGGGATGAATTAAATCTGGACAATCCTGAGTCCATTGATGTCTGCCTGAAAAATTACCAGCCAGATATCGTGGTCAACTGTGCAGGTTATAACGATCCGGTGAAGGCCGAAAACGAGCCCTCCAAATGCTTCCGGATCAACCGGGATGCCATGGCGACACTGGCGGATGGTTGCCACCGACAGCAGGCCATTCTGGTCTATATTTCCACCTACCGGATTTTTGATGGCAGCAAAAAGGAAGCTTATACCGAAAAAGATATACCTAACCCTGCCGGTGTTCTGGCCACCAGCCGATGGCAGGCAGAACAGCAAATCAGTGAGCGCTGTCCAAGGCATATCATTCTTCGTCTATCCTGGGTCATCAGCCACCGGCGCACCAACCTTTTGAAGTACCTTCTGGACCAGATCAGCAAAGAGCAAGAGGTTGCCGTGGTATCCGATCAACAGGGGTGCCCGACCCCCAGCGACGATGCGGCAAGAGTTATTGTCGCGATCATCCAGCAACTGGGCTGTGGCGCTGAACCCTGGGGTACTTATCATTACGCCGGTGCAGAGTCTATCTCGGAAAACCGTTTTGCCGAGGTGGTGATTTCTGAGGCATCGCAATTTCAGGACCTGAAAATCCGAAAACTGCGTATGGATAAATTGAACGATCGTAATGGTATTCAGGCACCAGCCAATGCAACCCTCTCCTGCCGGAAAATTTTAAGTACCTTTGGCGTTCATAATAAACCCTGGAGAGGAGCCCTCGCCCGGATGATCAGAAGCTATTATGAAAGCGGTAACACTGAAATAACGTCATGAGGATAGCCATTAATGCCCGGTTCTCTTTTCTCTGCAAAACTCTTTAAGACTGAACAGCTCAGTGCCAATACACTGCAGCTGAGCTTTGAGTTGGCACAGGACGAAGGAGCGAGTTTTAATTTTATTGCCGGACAGTTTGTGCAGCTGCAGTTTGAGATGGATGGAAAACTTCATAAACGAAGTTACAGCATTGCCAACGCACCGGAGGACTTTAAGGCAACCGGCCTGCTGCAAATAGCGCTCAGCCTGGTCAGTGGTGGGGTTGCTTCCGGGCTTTTCCAGAAAGCCCCTGCCGGAACCGAACTGAATATTTCTGGCCCGTTCGGGGCCCTCACGCTGCCGGACACCTTTCCCGGACAGCTTCTTCTGGTGGGAACTGGTACGGGGATTGCGCCCTATCGAAGTATGATTCCGCAATTGAAAACGCTTAGTGATAAGGGAACAGCTGTCACCGTTGTAAAGGGTTTCAGGTATCGAGAGGAAAGCATTTACTCTGAAGATTTTGCCCAACTGCCAAACTTAAAGTACCGCACCTGTTTAAGCCGTGAGTCCACCGTCAATACAGCAAACCATGAGTATACTGGCCACGTGCAAGACCAGTTTGACGCCCTCAACCTGAACCCTGAAAACGATGTGGTTTATCTCTGCGGAAATCCGGGCATGATTGATGATTGTGTGACCCTGCTCAAAGACAGAGGGCTATCCCCCCGGCAGATCAAACGGGAAAAATACGTTTACTCCGGGCATTGATTCCGCTTTTCAGCGCAAGAGCAACCAGTCCCCAGAATAAACCAAGGCACAATCCCGTAATAACGTCGCCAAACCAGTTAACCTGCAAAACCAACCGGGCAAAAGCGTCAATCATCACCAGCCCCAAAGCGACGCTGGCCGATAGCCATTGGACTTTAAATGGACGGTTTACTGCTACCAAGGCAACAAAAGAAAACAGTACATAGACGATGACGGTTGCATGCACAGAGGGCAAAGCATAAAGATCAAGCCATATCACAGACCTGTCACTGTCTGCCAACCAGTTGATAAGCCAGACAGAGCAAACCATTAATACACCACCAAAAAGCAGACTAAACAGAGTGGCAAACCGATTAGAACGGCAAAGCCATAATAAGCCACCTGCGGAAACAATACTCAAAACAGGAATGCTGCCAATCTGGGCCACCCAGTACATCACCTTTTGCAACCAGGGCAATTGAACCGCTGTCAGCCATTGGTCAACACCTTGATTAACGCTCTCCAGCAACCCTGCCCGGTGAGCAGTAATCAGTAAGGTAAGCAGCCCTGATACCAGCACCAGATACCCGATAAACTGGGGCTTGAAGTGACGATGAGCACTGATCAGCAATGGCGGAAGCAGGATGGCAACACCGGTAATGGCTGACAACACAACCAACAATTGCTCGGGCACTTTATCATGCCACTGAAGTGCGGCTCCCGTCAGATAACCCGGAAGCAGGTAAACCGGAGACCAGGCCAGGGCGGAGAGAATATTAACGGTAAAAAAGTACCTGGGAACCATACCCATCATACCCGCTACTGCCGGTATGATAGGGCGGACAGGACCAACAAAGCGCCCGATCACAATGCTTAAAAAACCATACTCCCTGAAGAAATCTTCACCACGTTCCAACCATTGAGGATGACGATTAAATGGCCACCAGCCCCTGACTCGCTCGTGGTAATGATAGCCAAGCAGGTAACTGACCCCATCCCCGACAACAGCTCCCAGAAAAGCCCACAGGAGGATTGGATAGATAGAAACGGAAGCCGCCCCGGCAATAGCCGCTAATGCAAACAGCAGGGCCACACCCGGCAGAACAATGCCCACCACAACCAGTGATTCCAGACAGGCCACCATTGCTATAGCAGGACCAATCAGGCCAGTGTTCTGCTGTAACCATATATGAATGGGATCAAAATAAGCGTTATCCATGAGTTACCGTGGCCTTGGTGGGAAATACCTTGCTATTGATCTGGACTGATGTGTTATCAGAATTAGACTACAGTTTTATTCTAATAGACTACCCGGTAATGATGACATCGGACCGTTACCAGAAATAATGCCAGATGCTTGATCGTAAACAGCCCGAACTTACCGTTCTAACCGGGCAGATTTATAAAACTCACAATTTATCAGCTATAACGGGCTGCGGGCTAATCCTTCCTGCTGGTACAGCCTGATTTGCAAAGCAGGCCTGAGCGTTTAAACTGCGCCAGTTTTACAGGGTAAAAGCGGGCCTGTTGTTACCCGATAACTCAAAGCATCAACACAATATCTACCGCCAATCTCAACAACGGTATGCAGCCAGGGAGTTACAGGATGAGTGATGTACTGGAAGAACTGATTAATCAACTGAAACTGGAACCGATTGAAAACAATATATTCCGGGGCCAGAGTCAGGACCTTGGTTGGGGGCGGGTATTTGGTGGCCAGGTATTAGGCCAGGCGCTGTCTGCGGCAAGGCAGACGGTGGATCCTGAACGTCATGTTCACTCCTTGCATAGCTATTTTCTTCGCGAGGGCGACAGCAGCAAGCCGATTGTTTACACGGTGGACTGCATTCGCGATGGCAGAAGCTTCAATACCCGCCGGGTAGTCGCCGTGCAAAATGGACGCCCTATTTTCAATTTGTCCGCATCCTTTCATGTAAACGAAAGTGGGTTTGAACATCAGGACCCGATGCCAGACGTCATACCCCCGGAAGAAGCCCTGAGCGAAAAAGCCCTGATTCAAAGGCACAGCGACCTGATCCCCAAGCCGCTGCAAAAACGACTGCTCAGCGATACCCCCATTGAGATTCGCTTTGCTGACCCGGTTGATCCAATGGCAGATGACACCAGGGCACCACATCATAAAATCTGGATAAGAGCCAACGGAAAACTGCCCGATAACCCCGGACTGCATAAATACCTTCTGGCCTATGCCTCAGACTTTCAGTTCTTACCCACCAGCATGTATCCCCATGGGGCTGCCGCTTTCCAGAAACCCGTTCAAATAGCCAGTCTGGACCATGCCATGTGGTTCCATCGCCCGTTCAGGATGGATGAGTGGTTACTGCACTCTATTGAAAGCACCCATGCCAGCGGTGCCAGAGCGTTGGTAAGAGGCCAGATATTCAATCAGGCTGGAGTAATGGTAGCGTCTACCATCCAGGAGGGGCTGGTCAGGCCGATCAGGGTTCAGACCAAGGTTTAAAGGAAGAATGAGCTGACCGCTCATAAACTTTTAATTGTTCGCTATTGAAACCTGGCCACCAATCAGCCCCTGCCTTTGCTGATCGGTGGTTTTTTTGTCCGGATGTAGGACATGGAACCAGGCTCTGGATACCTGAGTAGCCAAAAGTGGTCATTAGTACGATAGTAAATCCCCCTTGTTGAAGGTTAAAATCCCAGCCCGGATATGTCATCAACTGCCCCGAATCCAGCTGGGGGAAACCGTATTAAGGGAATACTGTGAGCTTGTCATTTCTGTTGAAGCCCGTTGTCGGTAGATTAAGGCAATACCTGCCCTGCATTTTTACACTGCTCTCGATAATCCCGGCCTTGAGTCAGGGATCCGGTTCTGCAGTCATATTGCAATATCACCATGTCAGTCATGAAACCCCGAAAATCACCAGTGTCACCCCCGAAACATTCAGGAAACATATCAACTATCTTGCGGAGAATAAGTTCAATGTGATGCCACTGGTTGATCTGGTTGAAGCATTTCGCAATAAAAAGGCATTACCGGAAAAAACAGTCGCCATCACTTTTGACGATGCCTATCTGAGTATTTACACCGAGGCATTTCCAATACTCAGGGAACAGGGGTTGCCATTTACCATTTTTGTCACGCCCGCACCGGTGGATAAAAACTATCAGAAGTTTCTCAGCTGGGCGCAACTGCGAGAAATGACGGAAACAGGTGCTACCCTGGCAAACCACACCATGAACCATGCCCACAGTGTAGAAAGACTGCCTGGAGAAACCAGGGCACAGTGGCTTTCCCGGTTCCGTCAGGATCTGGATATGACAGAAGCCAGAATCCGGGAACAAACCGGTCAAAGTGTTAAGATGTTTGCCTGGACTTTTGGTGAAACCACCCCGGAACTCAGAGTTACACTGGATGAGATGGGTTATACAGGATTTGGTCAGCAGTCCGGAGCCGCTGGTGAATATTCTGACTTCACTCGCCTGCCCCGTTTCCCCATGGCGGGTATTTATGGGTTGAATGACTTTGCCATTAAAGTCAACAGCAGGGCTCTGCCAGTGACCAGCCAGAGTCCCGACTCATCACTGATCACACAGGATAACCTTAAGCCCGAACTGGAGCTGACCCTGGCTGAAGGGGATTACCAGAAAAAACAGCTTAAGTGTTATGCCTCCGGCCAGGGTGAGCTGAAGGTAACCTGGCTTAACAAAGAGATGACTCTGTTCAGGACTCAAGCCAATAAACCATTACCAGTAGGCCGAACTCGCTACAACTGTACTGCACCATCCAACAGTGGTCGGCACTACTTCTGGTACTCCCATGCTTGGCTCAGATTGACAGATGAAGGTAAAGCGCTGGATTGACCAAGCTGAAGACTGGAGATGTTGACGTTTCGTTGCGTGCCTGCAACGAAACGTCGATAGGCTCTAACATGTAGTGGCACACGTAAAGTGGCTTATTAACCGCTCTATCAATTTAAGTGAAGTCGATGGTTTGATGAAAATAGTCTTAAAAATCAAAAAAATAGTACCAGTCGCCGTTTTTCTTCTGGCTGGGTGCACTGACCAGCAGTCTGCTACTCAAATTCAGCAGCCCCCCCAACACCTTGAAGCAGCACAGGCAAAAGCGATGCAGCTCTGCGCGGGGTGCCATGGCCCAACCGGTATTGGTACAACGCCACTAAACCCTAATCTGGCCTGTCAGAAAAAAGAATACATGGTTAAACAACTGCAATACTACCGAAACGGTGCCAGAACCACTCACCAGCCAATGAGTAATATTGCCAGGCTGATATCTGAAGAAGAAATCGAGAGTATCAGCGAGTGGTACTCAATAACCGGATGCTTATAAGTTTCTTCCAAATTGGGATGTCCCGGTGAATTAACAAAACCCGGATGCCCCCTTTAAGATCTGTTTTTCTACCCATCAGTCAGGATCTATTAAATTTTCAAGTAAAGGTGGGAACCTTAATTGCTTTTGTTGGTCTTAATTATCAAACCAACATTATAAGTGTGCTTGAAATGACCGTATCATACCCCTCTGCTGGCATTAACCCCAACGCATCAACCCCTTCTACTGATGCTTCACTGAGCCACAGTGATGAAGGTGGCAACAGCTTTGGCAGAAAAATCGTCAGCATTTTTACCAAAACCCGCATGTCCGCCAGCTCCAGTGAAGAGCATTCCGCATGGAGTAATATCTCAAGCTTTTTCAAAGGCCTCCACAGTCGGGCGGTAAAGCTTGTCAATTATGTGTCCAGACACTTGGGTGAAATGTTACCGCCCTTTTTTACCAAAACCGGAATTGGCAGTGTGGCAGGGTTCGTTATAGGCGTCTTAACCCCTGTCGGACCGCTGTGGGGGACTGTTGGCGGATTGCTGATTGCTACAGGCTGGCAACTGGGCGTTGAGTATAATAATGATCGGGATAAACCCGATTTAACCAATCTTAAGTCGTCTCAACCTTAATCGGGGGAATCTCTTTTCCTGTTTTTATTTGTCAGGCTTGAAACCCCTCCCACAGCAACTAGTTTTATATAGGTAAACGTATTTTATCTATACAGGCATGGAGCCCATCATGGAAGATCAAAACATCGAGAAACTGGCGCTGATCATATCCGCCAACTGCATTCGTCAATCCACCATTGAAGAGTGTCAGAAAAAAGGACAGATAAACGATCAACAACTGAATCAGATCAATAAAGAAATGTCTGATCGAATCTTTACCTTCCTGACTTACCTGCTGAAAAAACCGGCTGATGAATACACCGTCATGATGGAAGCAATGGCCAAACACTACCCGGAGAACTGGGAACAGCCTGAGCTGAGCCAGCTTATTCTCCAGCAACAGGCCCAGACCGCTACTTCTGCGTCAACTCAGCATTAATAACCGGTTAAGAGAACCAGCTATGCTTGTCCCTGCGCCATCTTCAGGGACAAAAACAATGCCCAGCTGGAAGAGTCGATTCCATTACCGATTCAATTACCAGCGGTTTCTGGTAGGGACACTCATGTATCTTTCCATGCTTTCCCAGGCGGATACCGTCGATCCTGGTCAACACTATAAAACGCTCACATTAACACTGGATGAATTGTTAACAGAGCTGCGCATTTCCCATGCCCCTACCCTGGAGTCCATGATCGATACCACCCAGGTCTGGCGCAGAAAACCGGGACAGGAACGGTGGGAATTACCAGGGCTGGATATATCAACAGACAAAAGGCACAGAGTCCTTGATCTGCTTGAAAAGCTTGGACTCATATCCCCCATCGGGCCATTAACCAGGCAATATGATTATGCACTGCTATTGGGAGCCACTGCCCCCGGCATGAAACGCAGGCTGGACTTGTTAACTGAGTGGTGGCGTCAGGGTGTCCGATTCAAGCGTTTGATTTTTCTGGTGGGCCAACGCCCTCTCACCCCGGGGGCTGACTACCTGGACATTCTCACCAAAAAGCCTGACCAGAAGACCCCGGACCCACTCCCTTTTACCGAAACAGAGGCGGCAATCATGCTGCATCAACTGGTGCCCATGCCAGAAGCAATGAGAACCCTCCCGGTTGAGTTTATTGATACGCCACGAAACTGGAGGAACGGCTTCTGGCACAGGCCCAATACCCGTGACACACTCAAGCACTGGGTGAAATCAGGCCCACTACCGGGAACTGCCCTGGTTATCTCAGAACAGCCCCATGGGATTTACCAGAAAGAAGTCGTAAGACAGGAGTTGCCGGGTTTTGACATTGATCTGGCGGCAGGTCCGGCAGACCCGGCAACCAATCTGCCCATCTATCTGGATGCCCTGGCGTTATGGCTTTACAACCTGAAGCCTTTTATTCCGGGAGCAGAACAACCAGCCCCTTCAAAGACAATGATCCCCCCAGGAAGGCATTAACTTCTGGGAAATTCCCAGCTGATCCAATATCCGGGCAACAATAAAATCGACCATGTCATCCACGGTTTCCGGCCGATTGTAAAAGCCCGGAGACGCAGGAAGAATAACACTCCCCATCCGGCTCAATTTCAACATATTTTCCAGATGTATTTCAGAATAGGGGGCCTCCCGGGGCACAATGATCAGCTTGCGTCGCTCCTTTAATACCACCGTTGCTGCCCGCTGTGTCAGATTATTACTTAAACCACAGGCAATGGCCGACAAGGTTCCGGTACTGCAGGGACAAATCACCATTGAGCTGGGAGCACCACTGCCTGAAGCGACAGGCGACATCCAGTCATCCTCACCAAACACACGAATCTGTCTCGGGGCAGCACGGTAACGGTTGGTAAAAAATTGCTCAATAGCGTCCGGCGTATCACCGATCTCAAGGTCCATTTCTGTGGCCAGAACCACTTTGGCGGCCCTGGAAACCAGAACAAACACCTGCCGCTCTGCCGCAACGAGGCTCTCCAGTAACCGAAGCCCGTACTGGGCTCCGGAAGCCCCCGTGATGGCTAATGTTACTCTTTCAGGATTTGACCGACTCATCACTTAACCTTATTTTTTCTGGAGTTTTGCTTTCAACCCACTGGCTATACGGCCATGAATCCCTTCAAACCCACCATTACTCATCACCAGCAAATGGTCACCAGCCGAGGCGGTATCAACCAGATAACGCACAATGGCTTCTGTGGAATCCATAACCGATGACTTTATCGCGCTATCCTGCACTAGCTCGGCCAATGGCCAGTCAAGCCCCTGTGGTTTAAACCAGATAACTTCGGAAGCCTCTGCAGTAGAGGCGATCAATGTCTCCTGATGCACGCCCATTTTCATGGTGTTTGACCGGGGTTCAATGATCACTCGAATATTCGCATTTTCTCCCAGTTTGGCCCTCTGCCCTGCCAGAGTGGTGGCAATCGCCGTTGGGTGATGGGCAAAATCATCATAAATCCGTATCCCCCCAACCTCCTCAACCATTTCCATCCGCCGCTTTACCCCCTGAAAGACAGAAAGCGCCTCACAGGCTGTATCTGGCAAGACACCGACATGGTGAGCCGCAGCAATTGCGGCCAGGGCATTGGCAACATTATGATCACCTTCCTGCTGCCAGTTCACGGTTCCGACCTCAGTGCCTTTATAGAAAACCTTAAAGTGGCTGCCATCGCTACTGACCGGTGCAACTTGCCAGTGGCTATGAATGCCACCTAACTCTTCCTGCTCAGACCAGCAGCCCATAGCCATAACGGCTTCTATTTCGGGAGTACCGGCAGGATAAATAATTCGCCCCGTACCCGGAATGGTCCTGACCAAATGGTGGAACTGCCGCTGGATAGCCGCAAGATCATCAAAAATATCCGCATGGTCAAACTCAAGATTATTGATAATCAGGGTTCGTGGCTGGTAGTGAATAAATTTTGAGCGCTTATCAAAGAAAGCGGTGTCGTACTCATCCGCTTCAATCACAAAAAAGGGGGTACTGCCAAGTCTTGCGGAAATCCCGAAATCTTTTGGTATGCCCCCGATCAGAAAGCCCGGAGACATACCGGCATATTCCAGGATCCAGGCCAGCATACTGCTGGTGCTGGTTTTACCGTGGGTACCGGCAGCCGCCAATACCCAGCGGTCAGGGGCTATGTACCTGGCAAAAAATTCGGGTCCTGAAACGTAGGGAAGACCCTTCTCCAACACGTACTCTACAGCGGGAATCCCCCGTTTCATGGCATTGCCAACCACCACAAGATCCGGTGACGGGTTGAGCGCTTCAGCACCATACCCTTGAAATAATGAAATACCCTGCTCTTCCAGTTGTGTACTCATCGGAGGATAAACGTTCTCATCAGAGCCTGACACCTCAAACCCAAGCTCTCTGGCCAGCATGGCCAGACTTCCCATAAAAGTTCCACAAATACCCAGAATGTGTATGTGCATTCCCGATCTCTCCAAAAAAAAGTGCTCCAGGTTTGGGCACAGATCCTAAAGTCCCTGATACCAGAATTCTGACATTGTTTTTGCACTATGCGCAAAAGGACGTTGACATTGAAAGACCATCAGCCCATAAAATTGATACATAACAGCGCTACCAATAAACTCTCGATCGGGTATCATCTGCAATCAGCCAAAAACACAAAACAACACACAGCAACACCCGGAATTTAACCGATGACATTGAAGCACGCTTTTTACGCACAGTCTGGCGGTGTTACCGCTGTTATCAATGCCAGCGCCTGCGCGGTTATTGAAACAGCTCGTCGTTACCCGGATAAAATCGGTAAAGTCTACGCAGGGCATAATGGCATACTGGGCGCTTTGCGTGAGGAGCTTATCGACACCTCCTACGAGTCCGATGAAACCATCGGCGCATTACTCAGGACGCCGGGCGGTGCCTTTGGTTCCTGTCGTTACAAGCTGAAGTCATTTGAAGAGAGTGAAGCGGAATATCGTCGGTTAATTCAAGTCTTTCAGGCCCATAATATTGGCTACTTTTTCTACAACGGTGGTAATGACTCCATGGATACTGCCTGGAAAGTGTCCCAGCTCAGTGAAAAAATGGGGTACCCGATTACCTGTATCGGAGTCCCCAAAACCATCGATAATGACCTGGCGGTTACCGATAACTGTCCGGGCTTTGGTTCGGCGGCCAAGTACCTTGCCGTATCCACCAAAGAGGCCAGCCACGATATTGCTTCCATGTGCGATACCTCAACCAAGGTCTTTGTCATGGAAGTCATGGGACGACATGCCGGCTGGCTGGCAGCAGCTACCGGCCTTGCTGCCCGCCAGGATGGTGATCCACCGCACATTATCCTGTTCCCTGAGTTGCCGTTGGACAAAGAAAAGTTTCTCAAAAAAGTTCAGGAAACCGTCAATAACGAAGGTTATTGCGTGATCGTTGCCTCAGAGGGAGCCAAATACGAAGATGGCAGCTTTATCTCCGCGTCCACAACCGTAATTGACTCCTTTGGCCACCAGCAACTTGGCGGTGTAGCTCCGGCCCTGTGTAATATGATCAAGCAGGAGCTGGGTTACAAATACCACTATGCTGTCGCCGATTACCTTCAGCGCTCTGCCCGCCATATTGCCTCACGTGTTGACGTAGAGCAGGCCTACGCTGTGGGTAAAGCAGCGGTTGAACTGGCCGTAACCGGTCACAATGCCGTAATGCCTGCCATCGTTCGAGAGTCTGACATGCCCTATCGCTGGGCGATCAAAGAGGTAGCACTGGAAAAAGTCGCCAACTTTGAACGTACCATGCCACTGGACTTTATCAATGAAGATGGCTTCAACATTACCCAAACCTGCCGGGGCTACCTTGAACCATTGATTGAAGGCGAGGAGTACCCAGCTTACCTGAACGGCTTACCTCGTTTTGCCAGGTTGAAAAAAGTGTTTGTCGAGAAACAGCTGGATACAGCATTCGACGTGTAATGTTAACTTAAGCGTTCATTGATTAACCCGGATATTTCATAAACTGCCCCGAATCTCGCGTAGGACTTTGTCCCTCTAAGGGATTTTGTGAGGGAGCGCCGTACCGGGGAGTACGGTCGACTGAACAAAACTCCCTTAGAGCGGCAAAGGACAAGCGAGAGCGGGAGCACGTTTATGAAATATCCGGGTTAAGGTCGGAATAAAACCGAAAGTCATTCCGACCTTCATTCTTCGCTACATACATGGCTTCATCTGCCGCCTTGATCAAACCGTCAGCATCACTGCCATTCTCAGGGTAAAGTGCAATACCGATACTGGTACCTACTTTTCTTGCAACATCGCCCAGTTCATGGGGTTCCTTCAGTGCCGCAAGAATTTTATTGGCAACCGTTCTGGCATCTTCCGGGTTCCTGACATCGTCCAGAACCACGGCGAACTCATCACCACCGAGCCTGGCAATCAGGTCGACTTTACGGATACAACCCTCCAGACGACTGGCAACACTGGTCAGCAAATGATCCCCTGCATCATGGCCAAGCTGATCATTGATCTGTTTAAAATGATCCAGATCCAGAAACATAACCACTGTCTTATTCTGGTAGCGGTCACTGCGATCCATTGAGGACTGCAGAAACTCCCGGAATAACGTCCGGTTAGCCAGACCCGTCAGGCTATCATACTTAGCCATTTTCACTAGCTGATCTTCCAGCTGTTTGCGCTCAGTTATATCCTGAAAGACAAACACGGCTCCCTGAACCACGTTCCTGCTATTAACGATGGCCGCAATATTGAACTCCGCCGGAAACCGTCCCCGGCTCACGTTGATTAATTCAGTGGACTGTTTAAGTGTGCCGCCCTGTTCCAGGCACTCACGGTAAATAGCTGACTTCTGCCATTGCTCCTGAGCTGTTTCACCCGTGGTGTCGTCCAAAAGAAACTGGCTGATATGCTGATCCAGAAAAGCGCCTTCAGCGCCGCCCAATAACTCACAGGCTGTTGGATTGATAAAGGTTATCCTGCCCTCTTTATCGACCCCGACAATACCTTCTCCTGCACAGTCCAGCAGCAGCTTGTTCTTCTGACTGATCCATTGCAACTCCCTGGTTACCTGTTCAAGCTCCAGCCGCTGTTCCTCAAGTTGTAAAAATACTTTCACTTTACCCAGAAGAATTTCCGGCACAATCGGTTTAGGCAAATAGTCAACAGCTCCCGACTGATAACCCTTGGCGACGTAGCTTTGATCTTTATTAATCGCCGTCACAAAAATGATGGGTATATTGGCCGTTTGCTTGTTACTGTGCAGCAATGTCGCCGTCTCAAAGCCATCCATGCCGGGCATCTGCACATCCAGAAGAATAACCGCAAAGTGATGGGCCAGAACTTCAGACAGCGCCTTCTCGCCAGAATCCACCTTGTGGATCTCAGCCCCCAGCGGCTTAAGTAACTTATCCATCGCCAGCAGGTTTTCCGGACGGTCATCCACAACCAGAATTTTGACTTTGCTCTTTGTCTCCATACCAGACAATCCCTGTCTTATTCCCAAAAGGTTCCATTGATTCTGTCAGCCGACTGAATTCACGAGCCCAGCTTCCTGTAAATTCGCAGCTTATTACTGACATCTTCAAGATGCTCACTGATCTGGCTGAACTTCAGGTTCTCTCTGCGCCCGATACAGAGAAATCCCCTCGGGCATAAACTGTCGTGAATCAGAGTTAACGCCCTGTCCTGCAACTGCTCATTGAAATAAATCAGTACATTGCGGCACATCACCAAATGCATTTCGCCAAAAACCCCATCCGTCACCAGATTGTGATTGGCAAAGGTCAGCCGTTCCGATAAACGACTGTTGACCTTGATTGAATCATAGAGGCTGACCAAATAATCACTGAGCTTATGCTTCCCACCGGCAAGGCGGTAATTATTTTCATAAAGTTCAATATCTTCTGCCGGGTAAATCCCTTTTTTGGCCAGATTCAGAGCATCATCATTGAAGTCCGTGGCGTAAATCTGACAACGATCCAGTATCCCTTCCTCTGCCAGCAGGATCGCCATAGAGTAGACTTCCTGACCGGATGCACACCCTGCATGCCATATCTTGATAAATGGGTAAGTCTTGAGCACAGGAATGACCTCTTCCCTCAAAACTTTAAACACATCCGGGTCCCGGAACATTTCCGTCACCACAACGGAAATACTTTTCACAAAGCGATAAAATGCCCGTTGATCGTGCAGGAACAAGGGAATCAACTCACTGATATGGTTGATGCCGCTCTGCTCCATGTATTTTCTTACCCGACGGATCATGGATGCTTTGGCATAGTCATGAAAGTCATAGCCATAGTGCTTCTTGACAGCGTCCAGCAGTAAGTCGAGTTCCAGATCCGCTACCGGGCAAGTCTCCATCATCGCAGCAGCCACACCTTCAGCATTGCTGTCAGCTTGTCCATATCCAGCGGTTTGGTCATGTAATCATTGGCGCCTGCCTCAAGGCATTTGGCCTTGTCACCCGCCATGGCCTTGGCGGTCAGGGCGATCACCGGAAGCTCTTTGAATTCATTCATTTGCCGAATAGTGGCGGTGGCTTCATAGCCATCCATAATGGGCATCATAATATCCATTAACACCAGTTCAATGCCGTCTTCTTCCTCAAGCTTACTGATCGCATTTTTGCCATTGTCTGCCAGCACAACTTCCAGCCCCATGCCCTGAAGGGCTTTGGAAAGGGCAAAGGTATTTCTCAAGTCATCATCAACCAGCAGGATCTTGTGTCCATCAAGACGCTTCTCTGACCCGGCCACCGGCTCATCGGGCGTATCATCCTCCTGATCCTTATTAACGGTATGCAAGAACAGGCTGACTTCATCCGTGATTCTTTCCAGGGCTCTATCACCTTTCATCACCATGGCATTGGTGAATTCCTGCAGCCGGGAGTGCTCAGTCTTATCGACAGGTTGCGCGGTGTGAATCACCACTGACGGCATATCTGATCCCAATTTGCCTGTCATTTTTTCCAGGAACTCCAACCCTCGCACTTCTCCGAGCTCCAGATCCATAATCAGGCAATGCCACTGTTGATCAACAAGCCTCTTCTCAGCTTCTTCTGCGGTACTGGCATACCCTACATGGAGCTCTTTTTGCTCCAGCATGCTGCCTACCAGGGATCTTTGCTCTTCATCCAGATCAAGAATCAGTACATCGTGAATTTCCTGACTAATGGCCTGCCCAAGGGTCAAAAACGCTTGATCAATATCGGTAACCGTCACCGGCTTTCTCAAATAACCAATAGCGCCAAGACTGGAAACCAACTCAGGATCCCGACCCGAAACAATATGCACCGGAATATGCCTGGTTGACTCATCGCCTTTTAACTGAGCAAGCACCTCCTGCCCATCCATATCCGGCAAGCCTAAATCCAGAATAATGGCCGATGGTTGATGTTGTCGGGCCAGGGCAATTCCCTGCTCTCCTGTTTCTGCATGCATACAGCCAAAGTGATGTTTACCCGCCAGTTGACCAAGAATGGTGACAAAGTGAGGATCATCTTCAATAACCAGCAGCTGGTAATCAAACGATGCCGCAGGCACAGATAACTCCGCCTCCTGGGGCGCATTATTTATTTCTGGCTTTTGAGCAGGAGCCTCTGACGCTCCCATAGACTGGTCAAACACATCGGACACATAGTTTTCTGCCAGTACTTTCTCAGGACCAAGAGAACACACGGGATTAGTCGGCAGGAACAGGGTAAAGGTAGTTCCTTCGCCCTCCTTGCTGTCCAGCTCAATAAAGCCCCCCAGAAGTTCTGCCATCTCTCTGGAGATCGCCAGACCAAGCCCGGTGCCGCCATATTTTCGGCTGGTAGACCCATCGGCCTGCTGGAATGAGCCAAAAATCGATTCCTGCTTCTCTTTGGGAATCCCGATCCCGCTATCTTTAATAGCAAAACCAGTCCAGGTGTCGTCTGAAAAATGGCCAGGGCGGGTTTCATTAAACATCCTTACCTGAACACTGCCTTTCTCGGTAAATTTGAACGCGTTAGAAAGGAAGTTCTTAATAATTTGCATTAGCCGCTGGCTATCAGTGAAAACAGACCGGCTGGTACCGCTCTCTATGCTGATCTGAAATTGCAGGCCACGGCTTTCTGCCAGCGGGTTAAACATGGCTTCAATACTGCCTTTGATCTCATTCAGGGGCGTATCATCAAGGTTGACCGACATTTTTCCCGCTTCAACCTTGGACAGATCAAGAATGTCGTTGATCAGCTCGAGTAACTCTTTACCACCGTTATAGATCACCTGTGCAGACTCCACCTGGTCCTCTGTCAGGTTACCTTCGTCGTTTTCTGCCAGCATCTGGGAAAGGAGCAATAAAGAATTCAGGGGCGTGCGCAGCTCATGGGACATATTGGCAAGAAATTCAGATTTATATTGACTGGCCCGGGCAAGCTCCTCCGCCTTTTCCGCTATCTTTTTACTGGACAGCTCAATATCTTTATTCTTTCTCTCAATCTCTTCTTTCTGGAGCATCAACTGTTCGCTGAGTTCTTCCAGTTCGGCATTGGATTTCTGCAGCTCCTCACTCTGGGCTTTCAGCTCTTCTTCAGACTCTTCCAGAATACCGGCCCGATTTTCCAGCTCTTCATTAACCGAACGCAGCTCTTCTTTTTGTTCCTTTAGTGCTTCTGATTGCTGGGTGGTGGTATCAAGCAGCTGATTAACCCGGGTTCGATACTGGGCAGAGTTAATGGCAATGGCAATACTTTCAACAGAATGTTGCAGAAACAGGCGCTGCTCATCCGTCATTGGACCAAGCCGTGCAAACTCAACGCCCCCTTTCAGATCATTTTCATAGCACAGCGGGACAATGATCAGATGAGTCGGCCCGGCAGAGCCCAGTCCGGACTCAATTTCAAGATAGCCATCGGGTACATCGGCTATCTCCATCGTTTCCCTTTCCAATGCTGCCTGACCAATCAGCCCCTCACCCATGGCAAAAGACTTTGCCTGTTGATTGCGTTTACTCCAGGCATAGGTGCCCATCAACTGCAGCCGGTTGTTATCATCTTTTACAAACATGGCACCGGAATGCATATCCAGATAGCGGGCAATATAAGTCACAATGTTACGACACAGCTCAGCCATTGCCTGCTCACCACGCACACTGTTGTACAGCCCGGCCATACCTTCCTGAAGCCAGTTTTTCCGGGTATTTTCCGCACTGACGGTACGCAACCTTTCGGTCATCTGGGCAAAACTGCGACTGAGTTCGCTGATCTCATTATTACCGTTCAGGACAGTCCCTTCGGCGTAGTCACCTGCGGCGACTCGATTGACCCACCGGGTGATCCGGCGGATGGGCTTCACCAGTTGTCGGGTAACAAACAGAGCAATAACCACCACCAGGGCAAAAGTGATGGCGATAAGCACAAAAAGACGTTTTTGAAAGTCCTGAACTGAGGAAAAAGCATGCCGGTGCGTTACTTCTGAAAGGATGACCATAGGGGTTCCGGCAATATTGATTGGCAGATAAATCCCCAGAACTTCTTCACCATGAATGTAGCTGCGAATATGGTTCAAGCTCGCTTTAGCCGCCCGACCGAACACGTCCTGCTCGTCCAGATTTAAAGCGTCAAGACTTTCTGAAATGGATTCCAGATCATGCTCATGCTGGCCAATAGACTCAAAAGCATGACCATTATCTGCTGAAAATCCTCCGAAATGGCCTTCTTCCTCTCTGTAGCTCCCATCATCCTCAAGATGGCTTAACCACAGGTTAATCAGCGGATTATCATCGCCAAATTTAAGCTGTTCCTGATTTTCAAACCGGGTACCAAAGCGAATTTTACGATCCTTACCGACAAGAAACGACGAGAGACCGACGTCACTGGACTCACCTTTATCAAACATCACCTGAATATTCTTCGGGTGAATCTGCACCGCAATAAAACCCACCGCTTTCTGGAAAGAATCCGCCAGCGGTAATATTAAAAAGATGACTTTCTCATTGCCTATGGGCGGGTAGGCAGCAAGGTCGGCATACTTTGGCTGCTGATCATTCAGGCTGGCTTTAACAGCCTGGGAAAACAACGTATTTTCCAGTTCTGAAGAGAACAGGTTTTTGCCTAAATCACTGTATTCATTCACTGTGAAGAGAATATTGCCTGCCGCATCGCCCAGAATCACATCGGAGTAGTCATAGAATCGCAGGAAATCCACATACTCCATGGAGTACTTTTCATAGATATCCCCGTATTCCCTGGAATTAATAAACTCAGAAACCGGCTGGCTTTTAAAGCCGGGAGCCAGCACCAGTTCGGTAATAAATGCTTCGGAAGATGATGCCATAATGAATAAATTGGTTAACACCGTATCAAAGTATTCATTAATGCGTTGAGTTAACTGAAAATTTACTGATGAAAGCTGATCATAACGATCTTTGATAATGGCTTCTTTTCCGGTCTTGTACTCATTCAGCCCAACAATCACAACAGGCCCAATGGATAAAACAATAAACCAGAGAAAAAGCGTGAGTGCCAGGCCACCCGTCTTTCGCTGACTGTTTTCACTGGGTGATTCTGAACTCATGGCCTGATCTCTGTGCTTTAGCAAAGGATGGAATCTGGAGCTTTTCCATCTCTTAATCATCGTTAAATTGCACAAAAAACTTAGGGTTTGGTGCCATAAGAACCAAAGAAAAATCCATCACAGAGATGACTGCTGCAGGTGGTTATAAATCAAGATGAAGTCACCAGAGGGTATGCTGATGATTTGGAGGAGAGTGTTGTTTTGGACTGGTAAAAACCTTGGCGGGCACTCGCCAGGTCTTTGTAACCGTAGACTTAACCCTGATATTGCCGGATGACTACTGAATCAGCATTCCAAGGGTAACCAGTGAACCCGCCAAAACGCTCAGTGAGCTGGCTAACATCAATACTTCCGGTGTGGTCAGCTTATCGTATTCAGGTTTCATGATGCACTTCCTTGTACTGCTGGTTCAGTTATAGGGAAAGTATAGTACTGGGAACGTGGCCTTTTAACCAGAACTACCACGCCATTAACAGATTGATTTCAAATGAATAAATAAAAAATAATGATAATTTTAATTACTATTAAAAATTTAAATTGTTATTTTGATTCCAAAATATGGCTGATACTAGAGCTTTACCCAGTTAACCTATTGAAACCAAAGCGGCTCCTGCTGGTACATCATCATTTCGATAAGTTTGATGTGTACAATCTCCGTTCACCCTGAGCGGAGTCGAAGGGTGATTAGCACAGTCTTTATTCAGGGTATGGTGCTTACGCCCTTCAACCGTGCATCCTGAGCGGGGTCGAAGGACGCTCAGGACGAACAGAGCTCGGGAGCCATTGATAGAAGTTCTCTCAAAGCCGCGTATGGCAACCCCTTCAGAAATCAAAGGAAAATACCGCAATCACCCTCCCAGATAGGCCTCCTGGACAGATTTATTCACTAGCAGAGCCTGTCCGGAGTCATGCAGAACAATCTTCCCATTTTCAAGCACATAGCCACGATCTGCCAGCTTCAGCGCCTGATTGGCATTTTGCTCAACCAGAAAGATCGTCATCCCTTCATCCCTCAGCTTGGCAATAATGTCAAAAATCTGTTGAATCACGATAGGAGCCAAGCCCAGTGAAGGTTCATCCAGCAGTAATAGCCTGGGCTTACTCATCAGAGCCCTTGCTATGGCCAGCATCTGTTGTTCACCTCCGGACATGGTGCCTGCCCGCTGGGTGAGGCGCTCCTCAAGACGTGGAAACAGCTCAAGAACATGGCGATACAGCTGACGATAATCCTGCTCATCAGTGAAAAAGCCCCCCATGCTGAGATTTTCTTCCACAGTGAGCCGGGAGAAGACACGCCGACCTTCCGGCACCAGGGCGATACCGGAGCGCATGATATTCGCCGTATCGTCCCGGGTAATGTCCCGCCCACCATAAAAGATCTGTCCACTGCTCGCCCGTGGATCACCACAGAGTGTCATCAGCAGAGAGGTTTTTCCCGCACCATTGGCACCAATTAACGTCACAATTTCACCGGCCCGGATCTCTACACTCACGTCTTCCAGTGCCTGAATCTGGCCATAAAAGGTAGAAACATGCTCAAGGCTTAGCAGTGGTTTATCGTTATTCATAAAACTGCATTCCTGTTCATTCGTTTGGGTGCCGATAAACTTTCCAGATATTGCCGCGAAATGGGATTTCGTTTTCCAGAACAGCTCCCAAACGCTCTGCCAGCTTAATAGATGGTTGGTTATCCGGGTGAATAAAACTGATTAGAGGTATCTCTGGCAGATATTCCCGTCCGATAGACTGCACTTCTCTGGCAGCTTCAGAAGCAAACCCCTTACCCCAATAGTCAGAGGCCAGTGCCCACTTGATTTCCGGTTCAGGCCAGTCATTCGGATACCAGAAACCTACTGTCCCCATAAGGCAGGCAGAGCTTTTTTCGATCAGAGCATACGGTCCATAACCACGCACCTGCCAATGGCCAATCATGCTGCACAGGGTTCGCCAGGTTTCCCCCTCTGTGAAAGCCCTTCCCACGGTATAGCGGGTGGCCTCTTCATCAGAGTAATACTTATGCAAACAACGCCAGTCTTCTTCCTTAAACTGCCTGAGGTATAGCCTTTCGGTTTCTAACGCCAGTGGAACCCTGTACTTCATATCAGGACTCCCCCAGGTAAGCTTTGATCACTTCAGGATGATTGCGCACCGCTTCCGGTGTTCCGGATGCCAGGGGCCTCCCCTGATTAATAACATAGATCCGGTCCGAGATTTCCATTACCAGTTTCATGTCGTGTTCAATAAGCAGCACTGACACACCATGATTTTTCCTGAGATCGGAAATCAACTTATCCAGCTCCCGGGTTTCATTAGGGTTCAGTCCAGCAGCGGGCTCATCCAGCATCAACAGTTGTGGGTCGGTCACCATACAGCGGGCAATTTCCAGTCGTCGCTGCTGACCGTAGGCCAGGTTTCCGGCTTCACGATTGGCAAACTCAGTCAGGCCCACTTTATCCAGCCAGTAAGCGGCCCGCTCCATCGCTTCGGCCTCACTCTTGCGAAACGAAGGTGTTTTAAACAGCCCGGCCAACAACCCTGTGTTTAAATGACGGTGCTGGGCCACCAACAGATTTTCCAGAACCGTCATGGCTTTAAACAACCGCACATTCTGAAAAGTTCGCACCACACCCAAACGGGCGATTTTAAAGCCAGGCAGCTTTTCTACCGCCTGGCCCTGAAAAATAATCTTCCCTCCGGTTGGCTTATAGAAGCCGGTCAGACAATTAAACACTGTCGTTTTCCCGGCACCGTTCGGGCCAATCATGGAGACAATTTCGCCTTTACGAACTTTGAGCGCCATCTGATCCACGGCCAGCAGACCGCCAAAGCGCATACTGAGATCCGATGCTTCCAGCAAACACTGACTCATCTTATAACTCCCTGCAGATTAAACGCTTTCAGCAATGGGCTGACGATTAACAGAAGCATCATCTTTTTTATCCGACGGATGATCTTTCAACGTCAGATGTGGACGTTTCATGGGCATCAATCCTTCCGGACGCCACATCATCATCAACACCATCATCAGGCCAAACATCAGCATCCGGTACTCCTGAAACTCCCGGGCAAACTCGGGCAGTACGGTCATGATAATGGCGGCAAGAATAACGCCCATCTGTGACCCCATGCCTCCCAGGACCACAATCGCAAGGATGATGGCTGACTCAATAAAGGTAAAAGACTCCGGACTGATAAAACCCTGCCGGGCCGCAAAGAAAGTACCGGCAAATCCGGCAAACGCCGCACCGATGGTAAAGGCCGACAGTTTGATGGCTGTTGGATTCAAACCCAGTGAGCGACAGGCAATATCATCTTCCCGAAGTGCTTCCCAGGCCCGGCCAATCGGCATTCTTAACAGGCGATTAATAATGTAGAGCGTTAACAGCACCAGAAGCAGCGCCAGGATATAAAGGAAAATCACTTTATAGCCGCTGCTGTAGTCAATCCCGAAGAACTCGTGAAATGGTACATTGCCGTCTTCTTTGGCTCGCCGGGAAAATTCCAGACCAAACAACGTTGGTTTTGGAATCTGACTGATCCCGTTCGGCCCTCCGGTAATTGAGGTCCAGTTATTCAGCAAAATACGAATAATCTCGCCAAAGCCAAGGGTAACAATGGCCAGGTAGTCTCCACGAAGCCTTAATACCGGAAACCCCAGGATAAAGCCGAAGAATGCCGCCATAACACCGCCAATCAGCAGACAGCTCCAGAAATCGAGACCAAAGTATTGGCTCAACAGCGCATAGCTGTATGCTCCAACGGCATAGAAGCCCACATAACCAAGATCCAGAAGACCTGCCAGACCAACAACCACGTTAAGGCCCAGACCAAGCATGACATAAATAAGCGCCAGCGTTGCCAGGTCCACCGCACCACGGGAAACAAAGAAAGGCCAGACCAGCAGCCCGGCCACGGCAAAACTGATCAGCAGCCGCTTCAGAGGTTTATTGTCATCCAGTGATGGCAGCTGAACCTGCGGTAGTGGGTTGTGTTTTTTGGCTCCCTGCCAGAAAGCAGAGATGGGGTTGCGGAATAACTGAACCAGGAAAACCAGAACAGCACCGGCAAGAATCAGCTGCCACCGTTCACTGGCCGCAAAGTAAACGACCAACTCTGTATTTTCAGTGGATAGCTGAACCCCGAGCATTAACACAGCAAGCAGCAACAGCGCTCCGGTTGCCATAAAAGCGGGAAACCAGCGCAGTGTGGTAGATGACTGACTATTCATACCTTTTCTACCTCCGGCTTGCCGAGAATCCCTGAAGGTCGGAATAACAGAATCAGTACCAGCAAACTAAAGGCGACGACGTCTTTATATTCGCTACTGAAATACCCAGCGGTAAACGCTTCGGTAACACCAAGAATCAGGCCGCCAAGCACAGCTCCCGGAATACTGCCGATGCCACCAAGAACCGCCGCTGTAAACGCTTTCAAACCCGCCAGAAAACCGATATAGGGGTTAATAACGCCGTAGTAGAGCCCCAGTAAAACACCGGCCACTGCCGCCAGTGCCGCACCGATAATAAAGGTCAGGGAGATAACCTGGTTGGTATTGATGCCAAGCAGCCGGGTCATGCCCAGGTCTTCTGCACATGCCCGGCATGCACGCCCCATCCTTGATTTGGAAATAAACAGCGTCAGAAGTGTCATGGTGATAAACGTAATAATGAAAATCACCACCTGCATGTACGACAGAGTGACATTAAACGCATCAGCGGGCCCAAACGTCCAGCCACCGGTAATCAGGCTGGGCATTGCGACATCTCTCGAGCCCTGGGCGATACGGACATAGTTCTGCAGAAAAATCGACATACCAATTGCCGAGATCAGGGCAATCAGTCGATTACTGTTTCTTAATGGTCGATAGGCCACACGCTCAACGGCAAAGCCATAAGTACTGGTAATAATAATGCTGATGATAAAGGCGGCGGCCAGCATCAGGGCAATACTGTCAACCCCCATCAAGGCAAGACCGGCCAGCACGGCAAAGGCAACATAGCTGCCGATCATATATATCTCGCCGTGGGCAAAGTTGATCATTCCAATGATGCCATAGACCATCGTATAACCGATGGCTATCAGGGCATAGGTGCTCCCGACAGTAAGGCCGTTCAGCAATTGCTGGATAAAATAATAGGCTGACTCAGGCATGGTCGAATCCATAAAAAAGGCCCGCATGTTGCAATAACGCTTATGGCGTTCTGCACTCCCTGCAGGCCTTTTACTGCTTTCTCATTGTTAGACTGGTGCCGTCTGGTTATTAGACTGCACTATTTCCTTTATTGATACCCTGCCCATGCAGGCAGGGCACTGTTCCGATCACTTGGTCAGGGCAGTTTTGCTGCCATCAGAATGCCACTGATAAACGACAAAGCTGAAGTCCTTCAAGTCACCCTTGCCATCAAAGCCAAGGTCACCGGTTGGTGTTTTGAAGTTATTGGCACGCAGGCTGCCGGCAACTTTCTCAGGGTCTTCACTGGCGGACAGCTTCATGCCATCTGCCATGACCTGCACTGCAGAGTAAGCGGGAAAGACAAACGGGCCGGAAGGATCTTCACTCCTGGCCTTGAATGCCTCCACCAACCGGGCATTGGCCGGATCCTGGTCAAAACTCTTGGGCAGAGTGACCAGCAAGCCTTCTGAGGCCTCACCGGCAATGGCAGAGATATCCTTGTTGCCGACACCTTCAGGCCCCATGAACTTAACATCCAGCCCCTTCTCTGCACTCTGGCGCAAAATCAGGCCCAGCTCAGGGTGATAACCACCGTAATAAACGAAATCGACATCCTCTTTCTTGAGCTTGGCAATCAGGGCAGAGAAGTCTTTGTCGCCAGCCGTTACACCTTCATAAAGTGCAACGTTAACTCCGGCCTTCTGAACTTCGTCACGAACACTGGAGGCCAGGCCTTCTCCGTACTGCTGCTTGTCGTGAATCACCGCCATTTTCTGTGGTTTTACCGCATCAATGATGTATTTCGCAGCCGTTGGCCCCTGCATGCTGTCCAGACCAATGGTTCTGAAAATCAGCTCATAGCCACGGGTGGTGATGTCCGGGCTGGTTGAGGCAGCGGTGATCATCAAGACACCTTCATCTTCATAAATATCAGAAGCAGGCTGAGTTGAAGAAGAACAGAGATGACCGACAACAAATCGTATATCGTCGTTTACAATCCTGTTGGCAACCGCTACGGCTTGCTTGGGGTCACAGGCATCATCGAAGACAACCCCTTCCAACTCCTTGCCATTGACGCCACCCGCCTGGTTAATCTGCTCAATGGCCATTTTGGCACCAATAAACTGCATATCGCCGTACTGGGCAACTGGTCCGGTTACCGGGCCTGCCAGGGCGATTTTGATGGTATCTTCTGCGGATGCGATGGATGCACTGCCCAGTGCCACTGCGGCAGTCAATACTGCCATTTTTTTATTGAATGATTTCAGCATGTCAGTCACTCTTTATTGTTGTTTTTCATGCCTGAGTTTACAGAGCATTCACTACGCTCAACGCAGGTCGCCAAGCATTTTTATTATTAGCAATAGCTATATTAAGGATTTTTTCTATTCGATCCAGCCTAATATTGCGGTTTTTTTATGGCAACAGCGGAATCCACCTATCAATAACTAAAGATCACAGCTGTTCCAGAGAACCCGCTTTAATCATTTGCCGGTAATTGTTCTAACACCGTCGTTTGTACCCAACAGCAGCACATCAGCAGGACGACAGGCGAACAGACCATTGGTCACCACACCAACGATGCCATTGATTTTTTGTTCCAGCGCAACCGGGTCCAGAATCTTCATATTCCAGACATCCAGAATCACGTTACCATTATCGGTCACCACCCCTTCGCGGTAGGCAGGGTCCCCTCCCAGCTTTACCAGCTCCCGGCCAACATGACTGCGAGCCATGGGAATGACTTCCACCGGCAATGGGAATTCACCCAGCACACCCACCGCCTTGCTCTCATCGGCAATGCAAATGAACTCTCTGGCTACCGCTGCAATGATCTTTTCCCGGGTCAGTGCCGCACCACCTCCTTTAATCAGGTGAAGATGTTCATTGGCTTCATCTGCCCCATCAATATAAAAGCGCAGGTCAGACACCGTATTCAGATCATAAACAGGAATACCATGGGATTTCAGCTGCTCGGTAGATGCCTCAGAGCTGGAGACACAGCCATCAAAATCATCCTTGTACTCAGCCAGCGCATCAATAAAAAAGCGCGCAGTAGAACCGGTACCAATACCGATCACCATATCTTTTTCCAGATGGGGCAGGATATATTGCAATGCGGCTTCGGCGGTGGCCTTTTTGAGCTGATCCTGATTCATGGGGTTTCCTGATAATACTGAGCGGTTAATAGGGCTGAAAACGCGCCGTATATTACACCATTTTCCGGCAAATTGGACGAGTGCCATCCTGAAGCTTATTCCTATAGAATGAGAGCTTCGCAGCACTGCCTGAACTCAATAAAGCTAACAGAAGACACCAGCAGGACAGCATGCCACACCGTTATATTCGAAAAATACTGGAAGCCAGGGTCTATGATGTCGCCATCGAAACCCCGATTGATGAGGCCCGCTTCCTCAGTCAGCGCCTGGATAACCGGGTTCTCCTGAAGCGGGAAGACTTACAACCGGTATTCTCCTTCAAAATTCGGGGCGCTTATAACAAGCTGGCCCAGCTCACAACGGCAGAAAAAGAACGTGGCGTTATTGCCGCTTCGGCCGGGAATCATGCCCAGGGAGTAGCTCTGGCCTCCCGGGAAATGGGAATCAAGGCCACCATCGTCATGCCGGTCACCACCCCCGAGATCAAAGTGAAGTCGGTACGGGCTTACGGAGCCAGGGTCGTACTGCATGGCGACGCTTTTGACCAGGCTCTGGCTCACTCTTTTACCCTGGTTGAAAAGCACGGCTACACCTTTATTCACCCTTATGATGATATAGATACCATCGCAGGTCAGGGCACTATCGGCATGGAGATCCTGCGTCAACAGACCGGTGCCCTGGATGCGGTGTTCATCCCGGTGGGCGGCGGTGGTCTGGCGGCAGGTATCAGCGCCTATATCAAGTACCTGCGGCCCGACGTCAAAGTCATCGGTGTTGAGTTTGAAGAGTCGGCCTGCCTGAAGGCGGCGCTTGATGCGGGTGAACGGGTTGTCCTGCCCCATGTGGGCATCTTTGCCGATGGTGTAGCGGTGGCGCAGATTGGTGAAGAGACATTCAGGATCTGCCGGGAGTGTATTGACGAGGTCATCACCGTCACCGCCGACGAAATCTGTGCCGCGATCAAGGATATCTTTGATGATACCCGCTCTGTCTGTGAACCTGCCGGTGCCCTGGGCATTGCCGGTATGAAGAAGTATGTCAGTCGGGACAGGGTCCGGGGCCAAACACTGCTGGCCGTTGACAGCGGTGCCAACATCAACTTTGACCGTTTGCGCTATGTCTCGGAACGCACAGAGCTGGGTGAAAAGCGGGAAGCGATCATCGCTGTTACCATTCCGGAGCAACCCGGAAGCTTTAAACAGTTCTGTGAACTGCTGGGCCGCAGAAATATCACCGAGTTTAACTATCGCTACCATAACCCGGACAAAGCCAGAATCTTTGTCGGTGTTCAGGTCCACCCTGATCAGATGCCCATCGACCGTCTGGTTAATGAACTCCAGCAGCACGGCTACCCCGTGGTTGACCTGACCGACAATGAAATGGCCAAACTCCATGTTCGCCACATGGTGGGCGGGCATAGCGAAGCGGTCAACAATGAACAGGTTTACCGGTTTGAATTCCCGGAGCGCCCGGGAGCCTTATTAAACTTCCTGAGCAAACTGGGCCAGCGCTGGAATATCACCATGTTCCACTATCGCAACCACGGAGCGGCCTATGGACGGGTTGCGATAGGCCTGGATGTCCCGGAAGAGGAGCACCAGCATATCCCTGAATATCTTGATGCCATTGGCTACCGTTACTGGTCTGAAAATGAGAATGAGGCTTATAAGGCGTTCCTGGGAGACTAGTGCATGGTTTCAATGGGTTTGACGTGTACAATCTCCGTTCACCCTGAGCGGAGTCGAAGGGTGATTGGCACAGTCTTTATTCAGGGTATGAAGCTTACGCCCTTCGACCGTGCATCCTGAGCGGGGTCGAAGGACGCTCAGGACGAACGGAGTTTGGACGCCAATAAAAGGAACCCATCAATTACCTTTAAACCGTGTACCAGGAGGCTAAACATGCAGGTCGTCACCTGAAGAAACCGACACCCGAGCCTAACGTCATGCACCATGATCTCTAAGTTTTATGGCGCATGCCGGTGGGGCCTCGAGCCCAAAAATCCAATCAATAGATACTCACCAAACGATCCTGCCTGCAACAACAAACTTCACTCTTTTCTGAAAAGAGGAACAGCCACGGAACTTATTAGTACTTTTATACTCTAAAGAATTTGAGCAGATTAATCATAAGAATTAAATAACACAAGGATATTACGTAATGGATCAAATCAAACTGGATGCTCAGGCCGCACGTTTATTTACATGGCACAAGAATGCAGATTCCTTACTGCTAATCAGGGCCATAAAATGCCTTATTAATGGCATCAAGGCATATTATGGTCGTTTTTCTGTTAGCGCCTTAGACAGTAACACCCAAAAGCTGATGAAAGAACACCCAGATGCACTGTATACCCAAAAACTCCATAAACCATTAAATGTCTTTGATATTAGCATTCCGTCAGCCTGTAAAAGCTCAACCCCCTATATTTCCAATAAAATAGAAAAACTGTATAAAGAAGGACGCGGAATGCTGGTTAAACTGGCTTTCAATGAGAATGGCAGTGTTGCCCCAATCCCCATCTATAATTCCGATAATTCCTACCCCCCGATAAACCTTAATTGTCAAGTCCACCGCTCTGATACTGACACCGTAGCACCTGGAAAAACAATAGTCTGCCGACATTTCGCCTGGGCTTATGCCACAAAAGTGTTTGGTCGGAGAAAAGATTTTCATAAAGTAGCTACCCCGAAAGAAATACAGTCAACCTTTGCAAATACACCTGATCGTCCTTCATCATTTGTGCACCATAATCCAGATGGATTAGAAAATGGCCCAATTACAAAAAAATCTTATTTTGCTGATGGATATTATTTCCGTGAGGGAAAGTTTTCTGAAGCTCTTACGATGCTGACAGAAAAGTACTGGAATATGGCTGCTGGTAATGAAAAGAATTTTCTTTTTGGTTCACGAAAAGATAAAGAATTAGCTGGCCACGATATGGCCATGAGATTAAAAAAGCAGGATGGATGCATGAAGGTTATTTTTTACGACCCTAACGGTACACTCATACACAAAACAATCCTTCTCTCAGAACCCGGTTTGGCTGCACACATTACTGTTGAAGATCTTGGAGCGAGCTTCCTATTTAATGGAGCACTCGTTAATATCGATGACAGGAAGAAATCTGCTGATGAATGTGATATCCAGTTCTTTGGTGGCCCACCTTCCTCGCTGCTTTTAGAACCCGGGCATATAGATCATCCCTTATTCAGACGAGCTCCTGATTGATAGATCACCAAATAGTTTACCTGTCATTTTTTATAAACCGGGATAAGCGATCCCGGCTTATAAAAAACATACAGCCTCTCAAACATAAAACAGCACTACCGAAATGTCTGTTAGTGAAGCCATAGACCAGTTAAAAACATGACCTCCGGGTTAAAAAAAACCTTCTCCGATCTTCCAAACTGGCACCTGCTTTCCTATGACAAGCACACAACTTTCCAACTAAACCCAATAAATCCCCCCCCATCAAACCACCCTGCCTGCAACAACAAACTTCACTCTTTTCTGAAAAGGGGAACAGCCACGGAACTTATTAGTACTTTTGCACTCTAAGATTTTAGACAAATTAATTATAAAAATTAAATAACACAAGGATATTAAGTAATGGATCAAATCAAACTGAATGCTCAGTCAGCACTTTTATATACATGGCACAAAAATGCAGAATCCTTACTGCTAATCAGGGCAATAAAATGTCTTGTTAATGGCATCAAGGCCTATTTTGGCCGTTTTTCTGTCAGCGCCTTAGACAGTAATACCCAAAAGCTGATGAAAGAACACCCAGATGCATTGTATACCCAAAAACTCCGCAAACCATTAAATGTCTTTGATATTAGCATTCCGTCAGCCTGTAAGAGTTCAACTCCCTATATTTCCAATAAAATAGAAAAACTATACAAAGAAAGGCGCGGAATGCTGGTTAAACTGGCTTTCAATGAGAATGGCAGTGTTGCCCCAATCCCCATCTATAATTCCGATAATTCCTACCCCCCCATAAACCTTAATTGTCAAGTCCACCGCTCTGATACTGACACCGTAGCGCCTGGAAAAGAAATAAGCTGCGATCATTTCACCTGGGCTTATGCCACAAAAGTGTTTGGCCGGAGAAAAGATTTTGATAAAGTAGCTACCCCGGAAAAAATACAGTCAACCTTTGCCAATACACCTGATACTCCATCAAAGGATGCGTACCTTGAGGGCCCAAAAACTGAAAGAACTTATTATGCTGATGGATATTATTTCTTGAAGGAAATGTTTCCTGAGGCTCTTACGAGGCTGGTAGAAAACCACTGGAATATGGCGAATGGCGATGAAAAGAATTTTCTTTTTGAGACACGAGGGAACAATATAATTGGCCACATAATGGCCCTGAGATTAAAGAAGCAGGATGGGTGCATGAAGGTTATTTTTTACGACCCTAACTATACACTCATGCACAAAACATTCCTTCTCTCGGAACCCGGTTTGGCTGCACACATTACCATTGAAGATCTTGGACCCAGTATCTTCTTTGATGAAGGAGCTCTTGTTAATATTGATGACAGGAAGAGGTCTGTTGATGAGTGTAATATCCAGTTTTTTGGTGGCTCATATTATCAGTTCCGGATGAATGCACTTGCTCTTGGGCATATCGATCATCCCCGATTCCTGCCGAGAAGAGAAACTGATTGATAGATCACCACATAACCTTACCTGGCATTTTTTATAAACCGGGATTAGCGGTCCCGGCTTATAAAAAATATACAACCTCTGAAACATAAAACACCACTCTTTCCTGAGCTGAAGGATAGCCGTGGAACTTTTTAGAACTTTTATACTCTAAAAGTTTCAAGCAAATGAATCATAAGAATCAAGCAAGGGATATCATGTAATGGATCATATCAAACTTGGTGTTCTGCCAGCACTATCACATTCATGGTGCAGACATTCAGAATCCTTACTGCCAATCAGGGTCATAAAATCTCTTGTTAATGGCATCAAGGCACTGTTTGGTCCTTATTCTGTCAGCGTTTTAGACGGTAGCACCCAAAAGCTGATGAAAGAACACCCAAATGCATGGTTTACCCAAAGACTCCATAAGCCAATAAGTGCTTATAACATCAGCATCCCGTCAGCCTGCAAGAGTTCAACCAGCTATGTTTCCAATAAGATAGATAAATTGCATGATGAAGGGCGTAGACTTAAGGTTAAACTTGCTTTCAAACAGGATGGCAGTATTGCTCCAATCCCCATGTATTACTCCATTAAACCCTGGCACTCCAAGTGCCTTAATGGCTCAGCGCGTCGCTCTGATACTGACACCGTCGCACCTGGAGAAAAAATAAACTGCCGACACATCGCCTGGGCTTATGCCACAAAAGTGTTTGGTCGGGGAAAAGAGACTTTTAAAAGAATAAACACCCCAAAAAAGATACAGTCAATCTTTGCAAATACACCTGATATTCCTTTAAGGCATGCGCTCCGTAATCCAGATGGAATAAAAAAAGGCCCAATTACTAACAGATCCTTTTATGCCGATGGATATTATTTCCACGAGGGAGCGTTTTCTATGGCTCTTTCGGGACTGGTAGAAAAGTATTGGAATATGCCTGCTGGCGATGAAAAGAATTTCTATTTTCGGTCAAAAGTTGATAAAGGCTCGGGCCACGCAATGGCCCTGAGATTAAAGAAGCGGGATGGATGCATGAAGGTTATTTTTTATGACCCTAACGAAACACTTATGCACAAAACCTTCCTGCTCTCAGAACCAGGTTTGGCTGCACACATTACCGGCAAAGATCTACAAGACAGTTACCGTAACATCTTTGATGGAGCACTAATTAATATTGATGACAGGAAGAAATCTGCTGATGAATGTGATGTCCAGTGCTTTGGTGGATCAACTGACGACTTGCGATGTTTATCAGCAGCAGGGCATGAACGTCATCCCTTATTCAGAGGTAGACGTAATGGTTGACAGATCACCCCACAACTTACCTGGCATTTTTTATAAACCGGGATTAGCGCTCCCGGCTTATAAAAAATATACAACCTCTCAAACATAAAACCTGAATTCAAGTCATAAATGCATAACCCATGATTTTTCTTGCATCTATTCCGGTTAACTCCTTGAATGCCTCATAAGGAGTCTTGTAACC